>JAZDLJ010000466.1:0-21430 GCA_043802115.1 bacterium
CGGCACAATCAATATTACCTATCACAATCTTCACAGCATCTTTACGGCTTACAGTTCACCTCCTTTATGTAATCTCTTGATGACTTCTGCAAAACGAAATATGTTTTGTAAAACAATAGATTATATTTAAAATATTCTTGAAAGTTCCTCCTCGTTTTGGTAATGTAACTTATTGTAAAAATACACTATAACCCAAAACAAGGAGGAAAAAATTATGTACGAATTTCAGTTATCATTTTTCTGGGACATCCAAGTACTAATTCAAAGATCTAATTTTTATAGAAAATATTTTTTACTCTTTTCTGGCTTACCATTAAAAGGTTTTCCTGATAAAAATCATGGTGCCGGTTGCACTGGTTATTCTCGTCACGCTATTTTAAGAGCGCTTATTGTTAAAAATCTCGAAGAAATAAAATCAATTCCCAGGCTCATCGAATTTCTTGATGCTCACCCCATTCTTACTGAACTCTGCGGATTTGCTATGGGAAAAATTCCAGATGAAACCCAGTTTTATCGATTTCTTAAAAAGACTAAAAATTCATCTATTGAAGATATCCATATAGCCATAAATCGTAAATTACTTGAAGCCGGTATACTTTCTCTTGATACATTAATTCTCGACTCTAAACCGGTAATGGCTGCTACCAGAGAAAATAATTTTAAAAATCCAAAACGTAACACAACAGATAAAACTAAAATACCAACACGTAATCCTAATGCTTCACTTAGTTATTATTCCTATCAAAATATCTCTGGTAAAAAGGATAACTTCATCTTCTTTTGGGGTTACCGTACTCACGTCATTGTCTCAAAAGAAGGCATTCCTATTATTGAAAAAACTCTACCTAATAACAAAACCGATGAACAGGTAGCAAAAAAACTTATCAGTAAACTAAAACGAATCTATGGTCTCAAAGAAGACACCATATTTATTGCTGACGCTGCCTATGATGTCAGAGACTTCTATAACTTCATTGTAAATAATCTTAAAGGACAAGCCTTCATTCCTATAAACCCAAGAAACCAAAAAGCAGATAAAGTATTCGGCTCCCACGGATGCCCCATTTGTGAAGCTAATCTTGAAATGACATCAAATGGCTCCTGGACCGAAGGCCTAAGAACAAGAATGAAATTCAGATGCCCCCTAAAAATGAATTCAACTGTAAAAGAAAAATATCCGGCAGGATGCCCAATTAACCATCCGCGCTTCCTTGAAGAGCCCTGCTATGGATGCACTAAATATTTGGATATAACGGATGACCCCCGTTCCAGAGTCCCAAGAGATGCGGAACTATACAAAAATACATACAAAAAGCGACAAACTGTTGAGCAATATTTTGCTCGCCTTGGTGACAGAGAAGCTGAACAAACTACACATTATAGATTGAGAGCTGTTCAAAACCAGATGACTATTGCTCATCTATCTATGAGCTTGGTTGCATACGCTGCCGCTATCATTATCAAACGTCCTGATAAAATTAGATGCTATAGAACTTTTGCTAATGAAACGCTGGATATCAAAATCGCTGCTTAAAGAGTAATTCTCCTCTTAAAATTTTCAAAGAACGAAAGGGACAACTATGCTTAAAATTCGCTAAATTTAATCTAAAATATAAAATTTATACAGTCTTACTGGCAAATCCAACTTTTTGCTCCCTCTAAACCTACAATCACTTACTGCAAAATTCTATTTTGCAGAAGTCTTTAATCTCTTGGTTAATAGCGTTCTCAATTGCGGAGAGACATAAATTTCTTCCAATGGAAAACCCTGTAATGACTGTATGAAAATATCAATTTTATCTTCCAAGGAAAACTGTTTATTAATTATAACCAGCTGTTTTTCATGAATTCGACATAATCCGCCCTTAATATTTCCTCTTTCATAGCGTATATCGATATTCATCCTTGAGGCCAATGCCTCAAGTTCTTGAAGTAATTGTTGTTTAGTCATAGAAACATATTATTATATAATTAGATACGTTTGTCAAGCACAGGAAATCAAGCACATCAAGTAAAAATGCTTGACAGAAAAAAACTCTTTTGATAACATCCAGTGCTTAATAAAAAGATTTTTATTCTACTTTGCTAGATAAACCGATGTTCCCCGGTAGCTCAGTCGGTAGAGCAGGTGGCTGTTAACCACCCCGCCGCTGGTTCGAGTCCGGCCCGGGGAGCCAGTTCAATGTCTGAGAGCGTAACTCAGACTCAAGAGAAAATAGCCCTATTTCGGGAGGTCTTCCGTATAGGGCTATTTTTATGTTATCTGGGGATAGTATGGCTTTGTGGAGTACAAGGGTAAGTAATTCCTTTTGCTGGTAAGGTGGCAGGTTGTCAAACACATCGGTAAACTTATTTAAGGCAAGGCTTACTAATTCCTGATTTACAGCGTCCCGCTCTATCTCTTCAATCATTTCCTGCAAAGATTGAATACCTGTCTCAATATCTTTTCTTCTTTTCCCTAACTGATTTAATTTATCCTTAATAAGAGGGCTGTTATCTTCAGTGGCTAAAGTAAGCCATTGATTCATAATATTATCTGCAAAATTTTTAATCTCTGTTAGTTCTTTTTGTAAGAGCACCTTTTGATCTTTTAATTGAGGGAGTTCTTTTTGGAGTTTTTCGTTTGCACTCTTTACAATAAATGACAGTATCTCCTTACTTGTAGAAAGCTCTTTTATCCTGTTTAAAACAACCTTTTCGATCTCATCCGCAGGGACTTTAAACTTACATGCCCTGTCTTTACAAATATAATAGTAATATTTAACTCCTTTGGCCCCAGTGCCAGACCTGCCCTCCATTTGCTTACCGCACTTTCCACACCATATAAGCCCGCCATTTAAGATATAGTTATGTTTAACAGGCTTTGTCTTATTATGTTTTGATACGCAGTTTTTCTTTAATAAATCCTGAACCTTAAAAAATTTTTCCTCATCAACTAAAGGCTCCCAGACCGCATCAAGAATCTTATACTTGCCATTCTCCGGCAATTTATCTTGATCTCTGCTCTTTTTCTTTTTATTAACTTCTTTTTTGCCAATATAGGCATAATTAGTCAAAATGCCTTGAATTGAGGAATATTTAAACTCTTCGGCGGTATGGTACTTTTCCCTTCGGGAAGCATATTCTTTTGTTCTATAGCCATGTTTATTTAATATGCTGGCCGTCCCAAGGATTGATCCGCATTCCAGATAAGAATCAAAGGCAAAATTAATAAGGGCCTTTTCCTTTTCATTAGGGATGATATTTCCTTTCTTATTAGGATCAAGATCGTATCCTAAAAGCTGGCCTCCATTCCAGAGCCCTCTTTCTGCCCTTGCCAAAGTAGCGTCTTTATTTCTCTCGGAGGTTTGCTGTCTTTCAAATTCAGCCAAGGCCATCATAACTGTTATAAACAACTTGCCTTGGGAGGAGGTAGTATCATAATTCTGTTTAAGGCAGACGAACTCGATATTATAGTTATTGAGGATTTCAAAAAAATTAAGGAAGTCTTTAACAGATCGGCTTATTCTATCTAGGGCGGTGCATATAACAGTATTGATCTTGCCATACTTAATATCCTCAAAGAGCCTTCCAAATTCTTTACTCCTGAAGGAGTCCTTTCCTGAAACCGCTTTAAGGATATATTTTTCAGACTCAATCCACTCCTCACCACAGGCATTATTTTTATAATCAATGTGAGCCCGTAGTCTTTGAAGCTGATTTTTAAGAGACCCTTCCTTATTTTGTGCCTGCCTATCCGTGCTAACACGGATAACTAATCCGCATTTTTTCATTTCTCAGAATTATCCTTTGAATCATCGTGTTTATCTTCAAAAACTGGAAACGAATCTAACTTCAAATCAGAAAGATCAATATGTAGTAATTTCCCTATTTCTAACATTAGCCAATTATGACGTTTAATAAATTCCTCTTTTGACCATTTTTCATATTCATTGCAAATTTTTTGAGTCATTATAAATCCTGTAATGCCATCGAAACCTTTACCAGTATAGATAAAGCGTTTATCAATTAACTGTCCAGTAGATTCATCTTTGTATTTTTCTTTTTCTTCTTTTGGAGAAATGTCTAATTTTAAATTAAAAGGTCTATTACTGGCTTGTATATTTTTAGTACCTGACAATAAGGTTAAGTTGGCTATTTTCATTAAGCCAAAATCAGCTTCTTTCTTAGTAAACAAATTTCCCCAGTATTTTATCTTACGATTTTCTTGAGGTAAAATATGTTCAATGTGTATAGCTTTATCAATATCTATATAATTTAGAGCATTATGTTTATCAATTTGATTATACTCTATCATTACAAGCAGTGGTTTTAACCATGATTCCCCAAATACATTTTCTTTAATGTTAGTTTTAAATTGATTGATAACATTATCAGCTTGTATCTTTTTTTCTAATTCACCCACTATAAAACCTATATCCTTCTTATCTTTCAGCCATCCAATTATATTAAAAGATGTTTGTTTTATCTTGGTCGAAGTAAATCCAGCTATCCAATAGAGATAATAAAAATTTTTAATACTTGTAGCTAATCGAATTATCTCATCAAAATTTAAATGCTTTGCAGTAGTAAGGATTGATTTCCAATATATTTGATGCCTTAAATAATATAAAGAGTATATATCCCTATTATTACTTGAATATATTTCTTTATACAGTTCAACAAAATTTTTAAAGTCAAAGATTACATTATTAGAATCTTTATTTTTAAATAACTCATATAACTCCTCATATAAACCTCTTTTAGGATTATTGGCTAATAAATAATATTCATAAAAAGTAAACAAATCTGTTATAGGTTCTTCAATTTCTTTTGACAGCCTTTCTATATCCTTCCAGTTTTCCATAAACTGTTGATATTTATCTTCGCTTAATTTACTCAATAGAAAGCTTTTTATTAAATCCGCAGGAGATAAATCCATTCCCCTTGTATTTAATACTTGAGACAATTTAATAGCAAAAGACTGGGTAGTACATGTAATTGTAATAATTCTAACTTTGTTACATAAATAATTAATAAATTCTTTTAGGTCATCATATTGCAAACTCTCACACTTTTCCTTAAAAAGTAATGCTGCGTTTAAATATTTTTTTCCTTTCTTATCTCTTTTGGTAAAAGATTGAGGCCAAGTTATCTTATTTATAATTGTCTGCTCAAATTCATTTTGTTTACTAATATGAGTGGTCAATTTTAATCTATTACGTCTTCCTCTTAGGGAGATATAATCTTTTATATCCTCAATTGTTATAACGTCAGGATTAATGTTTGGGTCTGCATCATTATTTAAATCAGGGTATAGTTCTCTAATTACACAGAATAAAATTGTTAGTGTCGTAATACGCTGTTGTCCATCTACAACATCAAATAAATTCTGGTTTGTTATTGGAATTAAAATAATTGATCCTAAAAAATAATTCTTATCTATCTCTGCATCTTCTTTATTATTTTGATAGGCAGTATAAACATCCTCCCATAATTGCTCTATCTGCTCATCTTCCCAACTATATGGGCGTTGATAATCAGGGACTTGATAAAATGATTCTGCATCTCCAAAAATTTCTTTAATCTTTTTACTTGCTGGTTTAAAAATTTCATGTTCTTCCATAATATTAGGTTCTCCCTATATATAAATTTCTATTTCGATGTTTTCTTCCCCTTCATATCCTTTTCAATCAAATCCCGTATCAAAGATGCCATTGATACGCTTTCATTCTTCTTTCTTATCTCCAAAACCTTTTCCTGAAGGTAAAAATATTGTTCGTCAGTAAGCTCTATAGTTGTCTTTCTCATTTAACGATCCTCCATATTTAATAGATACTTAAATTATCCATAATTATATAAATATTCTTTTTAAAACTCAAGGTTTATTATTAGTCTTCTTCAATTATATCCTCATCCCTGTCAATCACCTCCCTTACATTATCTAAAAGGTTTTTAATCCTTTCCTTCTGGCTTATATCCTCCTTTAAATACCCGCCTTTTTTCAGATAAGAGTACACACCCTCCGTGAGTATCTGAGCAATCCTCGACATCCTCTCCTTTTCCCCTTCGACCTCTGTAAATGTAACCTCAACATCTTTAAACACGGCAGGTTTACCTCCTGCCGCATACATACGTAATAAAAGTCAAAAGTGTCGGAGATATATTTTTTTCTCAACCTCCGTGAGCACTCCGTGATTTACCAGCACCCTCCGCACTTATAAAATCTTATCAGCGTTCATTTGAGACGCCTCAAAAAAACAATGAGGAGGTGTCTCAATGAACCATAATTATAAGCAGTTATTTGAAGACTGGGAAATAGGTATTACTAAAAAGATAATTAACGATTCCCTAGATAAATCATCCTATCTTACAAATGAAGATTTTGAAGACCTCTTACAGGAGTGTCTTACTCACTGGTATTTTAATAAAGGCGGATATGATCCAAAAAAAGAGGCATCTAAAAAAACATTTATGGCAAGGATTATAAAAAATAAGCTTGTTGATATTATCCGAGAGAAACAGGCAGAAAAAAGAAAGATAAATAATCTTGCCATATCTCTTGAAGCACCCATAGGCAGGGGGGAGGATGCACCCCCATTAATCGAAAAGATTGACGAACACATTACTATAGATGCCTTTCATAATTCATCTATAGAAATACAGTTGAAAATTGACCTTTCAAATGCCCTTCATTATCTCACCCCTAAACAGAAAAAATTATGTCAATTACTTCAGGATAATTCCATTACAGAGATAAGCGACTGCCTCAAAACTCCCCGAAGCACTATCTATGATGAGATAAAACGCATTAAGAATATATTTGAAAAGCAGGGTCTCGAAGAATACCTCAAATAATTTCCCGACACTTTTTAAAACCATTACGTATGTATGCCATGAACGCAAAAACTATTAATCCATATAGGAGGTCAACGTATGCAGACAGTATGCAATTTTAAATTTCCAGAGGAACTGGACAGGGAATCAATCGAGGCCCAGCTTGCCCTTGCTATTATCGCCGCAGAGTGTACCTTCGGCCAGCCAAAAGTCAGAATTAACGCCGCTTATTGTGTGTCAAAAGAAAAACCTCAAGTGGCCATTGATGTATCAACAGAAGTCGGGGAGCATATCGCCCAATTATTTACAGGCTTAATGATCCGCCAGCTAGGGGAGGATAAATTTACAGTTGATAGGGTGGCAGGCAAATATTAAGAAAAGGAGAAAGCCAACAATGACACAGATTGAATTTAACAACTTGGTTGAGGAGATTAAGGCGAAGATAGATATTGCCCAGATAATAGGAGAGTGTATCTCTCTTGACCGCAACAATAAGGCTCTTTGTCCTTTCCATGAGGAGAAAACTCCCAGCTTCTCTGTAAATATTGCAGGACAATATTTTCATTGTTTTGGATGCGGAAAAGGAGGGGATGTCTTCACCTTTCTTGGGCTTTATGACAAAAAGCCTTTTATGGAGGTATTCTCAGAGCTTGCCCAAAAGGCGGGAGTTCCTTTATCTACTTTAAGCCCGGAAGACAAACAATGCCTTAACGATAATCGGGTAAAGGAAAATATCCTCAAAGAGACAGCCTTATTTTATCATCATAATCTTACCTCAGAGGCCAGAGATTATCTAACTAATGATAGAGGTCTGAATAATGAGACAATATCTCAATTTCAAATCGGATACGCTGGCGGAGGTCTTAGAGATCACCTCATTAATAAATGTAGTTTCCCTATATATCTATGCTTAAAAGCAGGGGTATTAAAAAAATCAGAAGATGGAGTTATTAAAGATTATTTTTATAAGCGGATTATATTCCCGAATCTCAAAAGAGGAAGGATAGTCCATCTATCAGGCAGATGCCTTGATAATCAAGAGCCTAAATATCTCCATTTATCAGGAAGTATAAATTATCTTTATAATGAAGATGCCTTACTAAATAAAATGGTTATTATTGTTGAGGGGATACTTGACTGCCTTTCTGCTATTCAATCAGGTTATCCCGCAGTTGCCCTGTCAGGCTCATCTAACTTTAAGCCTGAATACCTGTCTAAATTTTCTCATTGTGAGACAATCTATGTCTGCCTTGATGGAGATGAGGCAGGAATAAAAGGAACAATTAAAGCAGGTGAATTAATCGGGGAAAGAGCCAAGGTTATCCAATTGCCCCAGGGGGATGACCTTAACGATTATCTTAAAGGCCATAATAAAGAGGATTTTGACAGCCTCATTTCTTCGGCAAAGGATATTATCCAATATAATTTATCCTTTATCTCTGAAGATATCTCTAAAATTGAACTGCCCAAAAAATTAGAACCTATCATTAATAGCCTTGCAGAGATGGAAAAAGTCAAGGCAGAGGCGTATCTTTCCTATGAAATTAAATCAAGATTTAAACTTAAAAAAGAGGATATAGACGGCTATCGGGATTCAATTAATAAATTACGCAGACAGAAAGTTGAAATCTCAAATACCCAGAAAGATAACGCTGATATTACCCCTGAATACAGCATATTATTTGACGGCCTAGTTGATCTTGTAGAACATAATGGCTTGCCTGTATTTCTTATTAAAGAAGGAGGCAACCTTTCTATTCAGACACAAGTTGAAAGAGAGGGTAAAATATATATCCCTCCTCAAAGAGAGCAGATACCCTGGCTCCTGCCCCGTGCCGAGGAAGTATTAAATTTATATGAGCTTCAAAAAGTAATCTCTCCAGAGGAAAGTGATAGCGTCCTTTATGATGACCTCCTGACATATCATAAATCAATTTCTGAATTTCCAGACGAGGCGCATTATGAGTTAATTGTGGCTTGGGTTATTCATACCTACCTTATTGAAGCCTTCCAGTATTCTCCTATTATCTGTCTCTTTGCCGTTCCTGAAAGAGGGAAAAGCCGAACTGGCAAAGGAATGATCTATGTAAGCTATAGAGGTATTCATGTTGAATCTTTAAGAGATGCCTATCTGGTAAGGGTTGCTCATAACTTAAGAGCCTCTATCTTCTTTGATGTTAAAAACATTTGGAGAAAGGCTGAAAAAAATCAAAGTGAGGATATTCTATTATGCAGGTTTGAAAAAGGTGCATTAGTGCCAAGGGTTCTTTATCCGGAAAAGGGAGCGTTTAAGGATACTGTCTATTATTCTATCTTCGGGCCTACAATTATAGGAACTAATGAGGCAATCCATAAAATATTAGAGACAAGGGCTATATCTATTAATATGCCTGAAACCAGCAGGCAGTTTGAAAATGATGTGACGCCTGAGCTTGCCCTGCCATTAAAAGAGCGTCTGGTTGTATTTAGAGCCAGACATCTCAATGAATCTTTCCCTAACATCCCTAAACCTGCAAGAAGCAGGTTAGGAGATATATTAAAGCCTATCCAGCAAATTATACGTTTAGTGAAACCTGAAAGAGAGCCTTACTTTTTACGGCTTGTCAGAGAGCTTGAATCGGCAAGGTCTGTTGATAAAATGGATACTATTGAGGCCAAAGTATTAATGACCTTAATAAACCTTAGTGATCGGGTAGAAAAAGGCACTCTGCCTATCAAGTTAATTACAGATACTTTCAATGAAGATTTACCAGAAAAATTCACAGTTACCTATCAAAGGGTCGGGCGTTTATTGGCCTCTATGGGCTTTAAAAAAGCCAGAGGGAGCGACGGGGCCTCTCTTATTTACTGGGATGATGAAAGTATAGAGAGGATGAAAGAGAGATACGGTCTTAAACAAACATCAGGAATGTCAGAAAGCTCAGACAATGCAGAGCCTCTTTTTAATAATGATATTACTGAGGATACTGACGTTTTTTCCTAATATGTCTAAGGAGGTTTTCCACTATGGATATAAAAGAATTAAAAAGCAAGATTGACAATCTTGATCCTAATATTCATAAAGGATTGAGAAATGTTTTAATTGACGAATATAACCGCCGTACAGGTATAAAGAAAGATATCCCTAAGATAGATACTCCCCCTGATTCTGGCTGTTTTGCTGAAATATTTAATAAGGCGGTGGATGCAATTAATAAGCGGTATATTGACGGCACTTTCGATTATATTAATAAGTTTAAACCTGACTTATATCAGGAGATCAAAGAGGCAGATGATAATATGAATGCAAGATGGAAAGAAGGTCTTCAGGGAAAATCAAGTATTGATGATTTTAGAGAGGCATTAAAGAAATGGTATTTTTTAAACCTGAAGGCTATTCAATTATACGTATTGGAAATAAATAAGAATAAGGGTAAAAACCAATGAATAAACAATCAAACTCATTAGCCAAGATAGAAGCAAATAAAAAAATGCCCAAAAATCTACAGGCCCCAAAGGCACCACCCATACCCGCCTAAATGCAATTAAGCACGGCCCAATATCTAAAGAGGTTTTACTAATTGTGGGTTTTGTTCTTATATTTTGGGTAGGGGGTATTCTATCATAAGGGCTTTAAACCCTAGACCCCCAGCTTAGACTTGTAAAAATTTTCCCATTTGGTCAAACCTATTAATTAATTTTGAATGCAACATGAAAAAAAATTTTATACGCAGGTGAACAGTGCGCCTCTGGAAACCGCATCTAATCAGGATATTAGCAAGTACCTTTTATAAAGTTGATGCTAAACTATGCAAACCACTTTAGACATATAAATACATTGCAATAACGTATTGTAAATAAAAACCTAAGTCATTAAAAAAGTATCCTAAAGGTTTACTTTTCCCCTAATGATTTAGGTAAAAATTTTAAAAAATTATACCTTAGAGGCAATATATGGGACGATATTCCTGGTCAGATAGAAATACTGTTGAGGATTGCAAATCAATTGATATACCTTGGTTAGCCCGCTATGATTATTTTTGCGGATTTAAAACCGGCGGGGTTGAATGGAAAAACTCAAGCGGACAGGTTACAAGCAGTATAGGCATACAGGTATCAGTTGATAAAAATGATCCGCAGGAAAATTATATAAGATTTTTTTATACAACAACACATACATACTCAAAAGAAAAGACTGCATCAGATTATAAAATCCAATTAACCACCACCCCTTGTAATTATGGCAATGTCAGGTATTGGTTTATATGCCCTTTAATGCTAAATAATAGGGTATGCAATAGGAGAGTAGGCAGAATCTACCTTCCCCCGAATGGTAAATATTTTGGATGCAGGCATTGTTATAATCTTACCTATCAATGTCAAAAGGAACATGATAAGCGGGTTGATGCCTTGCTAAAAAATCCCTATAAACTTATGGCTTGTAGAAATAGTAATAACCTCAAAGATTCGCTTTTATCTGTTAAAGCTTCTATGAAAATAATAGAGGGACTAGAGAAGAGACATAAACGCTTTTGATTAAACTCTAGGAGGCCCTTCGGGGTCTTCGGACTGCTTCACTACAGAGCCCCTTCGGGTCTCTTTCGTTCCGCTCCTCAGCCCCCTGCGGGCGTTATTTATCCGCTCAGTCATTCGTCTTGCATTTTAAAAAGCAAAGCAAGCCTCACGCCTTCGCTCTATACCCCGCTTCGCTGCGGTCTTCGGCAGGGCGGACGGTTTATAGGCAAAGAGAGGTTAAAGCAGGGGGAGCGGCTCAGGGGTTCGTCATGGCTTCCTTTTCGTCAGCCAACGGGCAAAACGGCGTCTACGACCCTCCGCTTCAGGTTAAGAACCATCACCTTCGGAGATGATTCTTAACCCTGCGCTTCGGGCAGGCGGGAGGTCAATCGTTCCACCTCCCTTCTGGCCTTCGGCTCTCCGATGCCTGTCCGATAATTCGCTCATTATCGGACTTTGCCCTTGTCTCTCCCCTTCACTCGCCCTTCGGGTTTACATAACGATCATTATGTAAACTTCCCCTGCTTTTCCCTGCAAAGGTGTTGCCCCTTATCTGCCTCAGACCTCCGCTCCGCTTGCCCGCCCTCCACCCTATAAAAACTTTAAATGCAATTTAATATTCCCCTTAATTATTATTGACTTATAATCGCTATCTTTATATACTTACGGCATTATATAAACTACTTATAAAAAAAATAAAAGGGTCTCATATATGAGTAATATATCTTTACAATCAATATTAAAAGACAGTAACTACAACCTTACTATATTTAATGACTCTGAAATTCAAGCTCTTGAATCTAAGATCAAAGAAAAAAAGGGCAAGGCTTATATAGACTGTATTATTCGGGATAAAGAAATTATGCTTAAGCCTGAAGAAATAGTCCGCCAGCTTTATACTGCAAAACTTATCAATGAATATAATTATCCTAAAAAAAGAATAACCTTTGAAAAACCTGTCCAGTTCGGTAGAGAGACAAAGCAGGCTGATATTGTTATCTTCGATAAGGACAGGCCGACTGTTGAATATATTATTGTTGAGGTTAAAAAGCCCAAATTAAAGGAAGGTAAAGACCAGCTTAAATCCTATTGTAATGCTACAGGAGCCCCTATTGGTGTATGGACAAATGGAGGACAGATTTCCCATTATAACCGCAAAGACCCTAATTACTTTGTGGATATAACCGATATTCCTAATGTTAACCAGACTCTTCAAGATATCTTGAAAGAGCGGTTTACCTGGAAGGATTTAATTGTTAAGGATAAGATACCTAATGAGGGTAAATCACTTAAAATAATTATTACTGACATGGAAGATGAAGTCCTCGCCAATGCTGGCGTTGACGTCTTTGAAGAGGTATTTAAACTTATCTTTACCAAGTTATATGATGAAACAAAGAGCAAAGAAGACAAAGCCTTTATTGACAGGATTGTAAAGCGGAAACTAACCTCTGATGATTTAGGTGATTTTGATAAATTAAAGGAAGCGGTTAAAGAAATTGATGACAGTGATTTTAGAGTCCTTGAGTTTAGAAATACCGGGCAGTCAGAAGGTGAATTAAAGAAAAAGATTCAAAGCCTGTTTGACGATGCTAAAAGGAAATGGACAGGCGTATTTCCTGAAGAAAGTAAAATAGACCTGTCTCCCTCTCATCTTTCCGTATGTATTGCCAGCCTTCAAGACATAAAGCTGTTTAATTCCAATTTACAGGTTATAGATGAGGCCTTTGAGTATCTGGTCAATAAATCCTCGAAAGGTGAAAAAGGGCAGTATTTTACCCCACGTCATGTAATTGATATGTGCGTAAAGATGCTTAATCCCCAAGGTGGTGAGTATATGATTGACTCTGCCTCCGGGTCATGCGGATTTACTGTCCATACTATTTTTTATTTGACAGGTCATCTTTTCGAGAATAAAGAAATTTCCCCCGAAGAAAAAGAAGACGTCTTAAAGGTCTTTGGCATTGATTTTGACGAAAAGGTTGTCCGTGTGGCAAGGACTTTAAACCTTATTGCCGGAGATGGGGAGACAAATGTCCTGCACTTAAACAGCCTTGATTATGAAAGGTGGAATGAAACAATTAATAATAGGAGCTGGTTTTCTACCTACGGCAAGGGATATGAACGGCTTGAAAAATTAAAGAAAGACCAGAAGGCAAACAAGGAATTTCTCTTTGATATCTTAATGGCTAATCCTCCCTTTGCCGGGGACATTAAAGAATCCCGCATTATCCATAAATATGAACTTGGCTATAATGATAAAAACAAACCTAAGTCAAAAGTCGGGAGAGATATACTTTATATAGAAAGAAATCTTAGTTTTCTTAAACCGGGGGGCAGAATGGCGATTGTATTACCCCAAGGCAGGTTTAATAACACCTCGGATAAAGACATCAGGGAATTTATCTCTGCTAAAGCCAGAATTTTAGCCGTTGTAGGGTTACACGTAAATACATTTAAACCTCATACAGGCACAAAGACAAGCGTACTCTTTATTCAAAAGTGGGACGACAGATTATGTCCCAAGGTTGATGATTATCCGATATTCTTTGGTGTGTCAGAAAAAGCGGGGAAAGATAATTCAGGTGATTATATCTATGTAAAGAATGGCGAGGGCAAGCCTAAGTTAGATAAGTATGGTCATTTAATACTAGATCATGACCTGCATAATCATAATGGTGAACTGCCCGATGGTATCGCTGAGGCGTTTATTGAGTGGGCAAAGAAGGGAAAATTATCATTTTGGATATAAAAGGGGATACGCATGGATACAAAAAATAAAAAGGATTATTGGCTGGATGTTGCCCTCTATGATCTTGAGAGCGCTAAGGCCATGTTAAAGACGAAACGGTTTCTTTACGTCGGATTTATGTGCCATCAGGTTATAGAAAAATGTTTAAAAGCCTATTACTGGCATAATATCCAGGATGAGCCACCCTATACTCATAACCTTTTGATACTTTCGGAAAAATCGGGATTCGATAAAAAAGCGAGCGAAGAGCACTTTTTACTTTTTAATGAACTTATGCCTCTTAATATTCAAGCCAGGTATCCTGAAGACAAGGAAGCGCTCTTAAAGGCGCTTGATGACAAAAAATGCAAAGAACTTTATCTGAAAACAAAGGAGTTCTATAAATGGATCAAAACATTATTGAAATAGCCAAACGCTTTGCCGAAAAGGTAAAAAATTATATGCCTGTGAAAATGGTTGTGCTCTACGGCTCTCATGTGAAAGGTTCTGTAGATGAATATAGCGATATTGATATTGCTGTTGTGGTTGATAAAGTCGAAGGTGACTATCTAAAAATAAGCGCAGAGTTATTTAACTTTGTTCGCAGTATAAATAAAAAGATTGAACCTATCTTATTAAGCACAGATAAAGACAGAAGCGGTTTTCTGGAAAGTATATTGAAACACGGGGAAGTTGTTTACAAATCGGAAGGGTAAATACAGCTTTATTAGTTTCTGTAGCAAAAGATGTCATTCCCGAAGCAGAAGATGTCATTCCCGAATGTTTTTATCGGGAATCCAGATATTATTATGAAGTATTATTATGTTTACATATTAGCGAGCAACCGCAACGGCACATTATATATTGGCGTTACAGATGATTTAATACGGCGTGTATATGAACATAAAAATAATCTTATAGATGGTTTTATCAAAAAGTATAGTGTTCACACGTTGGTTTATTATGAGCAAACATTGGATATTGAATCGGCAATCCAGAGGGAAAAAGGATTGAAGAAATGGAATCGGAAGTGGAAGCTTGCCTTAATCGAGAAAAAGAACCCCAACTGGACGGATTTATACCCAGATTTGATCTAGTTCTGGATTCCCGATAAAAGCATTCGGGAATGACATCTTGGGTGTTTTCAAAAAGGGATTGTCAAGGCGTTTGTTGAGTGAGACAAGAAGGAAAATTTGAATTTTTGGAAAGCAGAATAAAAAATGCAAATATCTATTACAAAATATCGAAGCTTAAATGAAGAATTTCGAATAGATGCTGAATACTACAAACCTGAAAATCTTACAAGCGAATCCTTAGTTACTAGGAAACCTAATGAATCTCTAGGCCAATTATGTAAAATTATATCAGGCCCTTTTGGCTCGACAGTAACAACAGAATGCTATGTAGAACAGAAAAAATATAGATATATAAGAGGGAAAGATATTCAAAATTTTTTTATTGATAACACTGATCCTGTTTATATAGGAGATAAATTGTTTAATACATTACCACAATTTCATCTTTATCCTTTGGATATACTCGTTACCGTGGTAGGTATGAACTTTGGTAAAACTGCAATTATTTTTTCTAATGATGCTCCAGCTATTTTTAGCTGTAAAAGCTCATTAATTAGGCAGTCAAAAATTAATGTATTTTTTTTAGCAACCTATCTTTCCTGTAAATATGGATATAATCTCGTTAGAAGGGGACAAAGAGGTGCTGCGCAACCGGGGATTAATCTTTTCGACCTTCAAACAATACCAGTCCCTCTTTTTGAAAAGTCATTTTTAAAATTAATAGAATATTTAGTTATTCAGGCAAGAGAGATAACTATTAATTCTAAATTAAAATATAATGAAGCTGAACAAATCCTTCTCGCTGAACTTAACCTCCTTGATTGGAAACCAAAACATAACCTTTCTTTTATTCGGAATTTTTCAGATACCCAAAAGGCTGACCGCATTGACGCTGAATATTTTCAGCCGATGTATGAGGAAATTGACCGAGCGATCACCTCACTAAATAAATTTTCTAATCTAGGGGATATTGTCTCAATTAAAAAATGTGTAGAACCTGGTAGCGAAAGTTATCAAGATAGTGGGATTTTATTTTTAAGAGTTAGCAACCTATCTAAGTTTGGAATAAAAGATAGTAACCCACAATACCTATCCGAATCATTATATAAACAATTATCTCAATACCAGCCTAAAAAAGGGGAAATCTTACTTTCAAAAGATGCTACCCCTGGCATTGCCTATTATTTAAAAGATGAACCTGAAAAAATGATTCCTTCAGGAGGAATCCTTCGGCTCAAAATGAACGATGTAGAGAAGGTTTGTCCTGAGTATCTAACCTTAGTTTTAAATTCTATTCTTGTTCAGAAACAAATTGAACGTGATGCAGGAGGATCAATTATAAATCATTGGCTTGTAGATCAAGTTAAGAATACTTTAATTCCGATCTTATCTATAACCAAGCAAAAAGAAATTGCTCAAAAAATAAATGCCTCTTTTTGTGATAGAGAGTTATCAAAGAATCTCCTCGAAATCGCAAAACATGGCGTCGAACTGGCTATTGAGAAAGACGAAAACGAGGCCGAAAAATGGATAAATTCAGAGCTTAAAAAATTAAATATAAGTTTGGAGGATCATGATAAATGCCCCGCCATAGAAGTTTAAATCTACAGAAATTTATAGACTCACTTCCTGAGTCTCTCCTTGAAGAGTACTTTACTAAACCCAGCCCTGGCCTTACCCCGCCCGCTTATAACTATGATTCAATAAATAAGTTCCTTGATGAAATCCCTGACGAAAATCTAAAAAGCAAAATCCTTGAGGACTTTACTCATATAAATGATATCTGCGAAAAAACCATGAATTATGTGGTCAGGGCTTATCACAAATACGGTATTAGAATGCCGGAGGAAGCCAAAAAAGAAGAAATGGCAATGGACTTATTTCTCCATCATGCGGAGGCTTTTGATTATGCCTATGATTATTACTGCCTTTATAAATCTACAAGTAAGATGAGTCATCATAATATTGAATCAAATAATTTTCAACTCACAGATCAAAAGATAAACCTGTTCAAACAGAAGGTCTCAGAGTTTTACTCTGAATTAGCCAAAGGGCAGGAATGTATAATCAGATATCATGACGATGAAGATCAAGCGGTAATAGTGGTAATACACGGCTCTTATAAGCGGTCTTTGGTAGTATGGGAAGGTCAGCAAATAACAACTAAATTTTTCAGACCTGCTAATGAAGATATCCTCCAATTTGATAAAAAGAAGTCTGTCTTATCTTTAAAAGCCCCTTACAAAAAAGATAAGGAAAATTATATTGCCTGCTTTACCTCTGCAATTATAGAAGATGAGACACAGGAAGAGAGAGAAGATAGGGACGTTACCTATACCCTTGAGCCTTTGCAAAATGGAACTTTCAATTTTGAAGGAAACGAAGTAATAACAGATATTCTGCTATTAGAGATTAAACTAGCCATGAGAGGGTCTACCGCCCCAACAATTAAATTAAAGTCATCCGATATAAGAGAAACATTAGATAAGGATATTAGCGGTGTCCGCTTAGATTCAGGGGAATTAGTACACGCTAAGTTTAAATTCACTATTGAACTTGATAACAGACCGAGAAATATTACATTTGAAATTACCCCTCCTAATGTTACAGACCTTACCAAACAGCAACATGCCGATATAATCGCAGATTACCTTAAAGAAAATGGAGTAAAGCTAGTGTGATAAAGTATTTATTAAAAGAGATCGAAAAAAGCCCTAATCCTATATTTAGTAAAAAAGAGCTTCTCTCAATATCCCCTCAAGATTTTAAAGACCTCTCTAACAAAAAAATATTAGCCTTTCGTAAGCCCTCAAATACTGACTTGGAAAATATAAACCTGCGCTGTCAACATGGCTGTAATTTAACTGTAATGCCTGTCGGGAATGAGCTTGAGGCGGTTTGCCTTAATCATCCAGAGGAAGACCCTATCCTTATTAAAAAGGAAGAATTAAACAGATACCTCTTTTCTATTGATGGACTCTTATTTCAAATCCGCTCTGCTAATAAGATTGATGGAAATTTAGATAAAATAAATGGGGGCTATTATTATTATTTAGGCCATAAGACCTATAGCAATAATCGGGTAGGCTTTATCTTCATATACAACCTTAACAAAGGCTCTTTAGTAGAAATCTCAGGCTTAAAGCATTTATGCAATGGTGATAATATTCTCATTGTATTAACTCCCTCCTCTACCATTGAGGATGTTATCTTAAAAAATATTCTATACCATGACAAAATTGTCCAGACATCCTTAATCGCCTCCCTCACCCCTCAGACATTTGAATTACCTATTGAGAGCCTTATATCAACCTTCTTAAAGAAGTCAGACATAACCGAATTATCCGAAGGGCAGAAAAAAGAAATAAAAGATCATGGCTATAAATGCTTAGATAAAATCCATATCCCTGGCATTAAGCCAAAATATAAGAATAATAAAATAATAGTTAATGCAAAGGAACTGAATATAGGAGACGCATCTTTTAACCTATTAATACAATTTATCGTGGAATTAAAAAAGAAAAATGGCGGATGGGTAACTTTTAATACCGAAGCAGGGCGGTATCAAACTTTTAGCAGGCTTCGGGGTGAATTTAAAGGATACCTTTTAGATGATAAAAAATTGAAAAAAATCATTGAGAGCAACGGACAAAAGCAATACCGCCTTTCCACTCTTCCCGATTTCGTTACCTATGATAAAGACAAGCTTATTGATCATGAAGACCCGTCTATCAGGGAGCTTGCAAAGGACTTAATATAATTCAAAAGAAAGGTACAGATATGGAAAATATAAAAATTACTCCGCTTGATATCTTTAATAACCTATTTATTAGACTAAAAAGTCGAAAAATTAAGGATAATATATTAGAAATAGAATATCTGATAAGTATAGGTAAAGGGTTTGAAAAATGGCTTCAAGGTGAATTTATTCTTGCAAATATTATTCATCAAAATATTGAACTGTACCCAGCTATCTATAAAAACAAAGAATCTGGTACTTCAATAAGGGCAGATGCTAAAGGCAAAGGTGAAAGAATTGGTGATATTGGTATTGAATACAACCTTGGAGATAAAAGAGGAAAAAAAGAATGTGATATTTTTATTTTAGAATCCCCTTTCTTAAAAAAATATCTTTGTGAGGATAGCTGGAAGATAAAAGACAATAGCACCGAAGGTAAGATTAGAGACTTATATAATAATAAAAGTAAAGCTCATTATATTGAGCTAAAAGCTAAAAACTATATCGAAATAAATAAAGGATTAGATAATGGGTTAGATTCAATATCTGAATTAATGTCTTACGATCTTAATAAACTATATAATATCTTTAAGAAAAAACATAATTTAAAAGAATTCCTTCCAAGAAGTGTAATATCAATCTGTTGTTTTGGATTTTATAACTCTCAAAAAGAAAAGCTAAGTGAAAAAGATAAAGAATCTATGATAGACGTGATAATAAAAAATATTGTTGATAATAGTTACTTTGAAAATATAAAATTCGTTCACGAATTTATTAATGATTATATCTGCCTATTAATGGCCTATTATGATAAGTTTGAGTAAATCGGCTCTTTATTTACAGGTATCATTTTAGATAGGAAGGTTATAGCAGTGTGGCCTTTAATAGTCTTTTCCATTTTGAGCTTAACCCCATCCCAGATAAGCACGCTTTGTGATATTGACTTGGGGAGCCATTCTTGACACTCAGCGAACAAATGTTCACCACTTTGTTCGCTGTTTGTTTTTTTGATGTAATTTATCCAACCTATTAAACAATCCCATTTTTTACTTAATAGATTTTAGCTATTTAATTATTTTACTCTATTTCCTTTTCTTTATAATATTAAATATAACCTTTTTAATAACTAAGCCCAATATTATCCCAGATGATAATATAATTCTCCCTTATTATCACTTTGCGCTAAAAATAACAATAAGACAATTGTTAGTATTTCCTTATCTTCTTACTTTACCATTCGCCATAAACGATAATAAAAATATTTTTATTGTCATTTATGACTATAAGTGATAATATAAATTTAATAATACAATAATTGCTAGTTGAAAGGTACTATAATGTTTAAAGCCGGCACTTATCGTCAACAATTTCAATACAAAAGCTTCTTACCCTCATTGATAAACAAATCCTATGAATGGAAGGATAATCAAATACCTATCTTACTCGAAGAAGCTGTGAGATATTTAGGAGAACTAAATGCCTACTCCACGCTTGTTCCCAATGTTGATTTCTTTATTAAGATGCATGTTGCCAAAGAAGCTACCACTTCAAGCCGTATTGAGGGAACAAGAACTAATATTGATGAGGCATTACTTCCTGAAAGTGAAATAAGCCCCGAAAGAAGAGATGACTGGGCTGAAGTCCAAAATTATATTGTTGCCATGAATTTAGCCATAAAAGAGCTTGATAATCTTCCTCTTTCGATGCGTCTATTGAAGGAAACTCATAAAAAATTATTATCTACTGTAAGAGGAAAACATAAACTACCAGGAGAAATTAGAAACAGTCAAAATTGGATTGGTGGATCAAGCTTAAAAGATGCATTTTTTATTCCACCTCATAATACAAGATCTTCTGGACTTACTAACAGATTTAGAAAAATTTTGGCATAATAAAAGTCTTGACATTCCTCAGCTTATCAAAATTGCTATAAGTCATTACCAGTTTGAGACAATACACCCGTTTTTAGATGGAAATGGTCGTATCGGTCGACTTCTTATTACCTTACAACTTGTTGATCTAAAAATACTCCAGAAACCTACCTTATATTTATCAGATTTCTTTGAACGAAATAAAGGTTCTTATTATGATTCTCTTACAATGGTGAGAGCCTCTAACGATTTGGATCAATGGATTAGGTTTTTCTTGACGGGTGTTACCTCAACTGCAAAAAGCGGTAAAGAAACCCTTGAGGCTATTGTGAACTTAAGAAAGCAGTATGAGGAAAAGATAATGACACTAGGAAGAAAAACTAAAATTGCGCACCAACTGTTGCTTACCCTATTTACCAATCCGATTGTCTCTATTAATCAGGTATCAAAACATTTAAACATAGGCTTTGCAGCTAGTTCCAGATTGATTTCTGATTTTCAAAACATTGGCTTGTTAAAGGAATTAACAGGTTATTCCCGTAATCGACTTTTTGCCTTATCCGGGAGCTTGTCAACTTTTTTGTGTAAACCTCGAAATTGCATTAAATCAACCCCTCCAATCGCTTAGGAAAAAACATACTTAGCTGTCCAATAATTAGGTTCCAGTTTCTTATACGAGTAGTCCATTTTTCTATTCTACGTT
>JAZDLJ010000001.1:0-9197 GCA_043802115.1 bacterium
GTAAAGCGTCTGGTTCTACTAAGTATTTGTTTTTTTAGTTTTAATAATACTTATGGTTTTGCTTTTAATAATGTCTTTACTTTTGCTTTTAATAATGGTTTTAATAAGTTTTTTGTTTTTATAATAATCTCTTGTAGAACAGGTATTATGCGGAATTCCTCATATTATATAAAATACGGAATTCCGTATTTTTACTAAATTACGGAATTCTGCATCCATACTTTTTCTGACTTGACATAAACCCAAGTCTTAGATTATGCTAATATTATAGTTAAAGAAAGTCAAGGAATATTTATACCTTCGCAAGTAAATATCCTTAAAACATAAAAAGATAGTTACGTAATAGATCAAATATTAAGGAGAAGACTTAATATGAATATGGAGACGGAACTTTGGCAAAAGTATAAAGAAAAATTAAAGCGCAAAAAAATTCCTTCTAAAATTGAAAAATGGTACCTTATCTGGATTCAGGCGTTTAGTAAAGTAGAACCAAATATACCTCTTCAAAAGCGGACAAAAGAAGGTGTTCAAACATATATAAACTCCCTCTTAAAACAAAATAAATGCAAAGATTGGCAGTTAGATCAGATAAATGATGCCCTCCGTTTTTTTTATGATGATTGTTTAGCTCTCACATGGGCAAAACCATGGCCCATAGTAGTAAAAAATATCGACTCTAAAAATATATTTTTTCAAAGGGAAAATATAGTAAAAGAAAAATTTAAAGATCACCAAGATTTAAATGAGATAAAAAAAAATTTTCCCGACCTTGTAGAGAAAATTGTAAAAAGATTGCGAACGTTACACTATGCGTACAATACCGAATTAACTTATCTGGAATGGATATCAAGATTTTTAAAATTTTATAATTATAGGCATCCTTTAGAACTCCATGTTTCAGAGGTAAATGGGTATTTAGAATATTTAGCTACTAAACGAGAAGTCGCTTCAAGTACTCAATCTCAAGCTCTTAATGCGATTGTTTTTCTGTATGATAAAGTACTGGGAAAGCCCCTTGGTGATATTGGAGAGTATGCAAAGCCAAAAAGGCCAAGACACATTCCAGTAGTTTTAACCAAAAATGAAAAAGATAAAATATTAAACGAGATGACTGGCATTCATGCTTTAATGGCTGGTTTGTTATACGGATGTGGATTACGTCTAATGGAGTGTATTCGTTTAAGGATTAAGGATGTAGATTTTGAACAGGGGCAAATTATAGTACGTGATGGAAAAGGGGCAAAGGATCGCGTTACTGTCCTGCCCGAAAAATATCGGCAGGGTTTACAGGAACAAATAGTCCAGGTTAAGAAACAACATGAAATAGATATTGCTAAAGGTCATGGTGAAGTTTATTTATGGCCGTCTATTGAACGGAAATATCCAAATATAGCTAAAGAATTGGGGTGGCAATATGTATTTCCGGCGAAGCAATTATCAGTTGATCCGAGAAGTGGTATGGTACGAAGGCACCATATTGATGAGACTTCACTGCAAAAGGCATTTAAGGAGGCTATTCGTAAATCAGGAGTAACAAAACAGGCAAGTTGTCATACTTTGCGGCATTCGTTTGCAACTCATCTATTAGAGGCAGGATATGATATTAGGACAATACAAGAATTACTTGGTCATGCTGATGTCTCAACAACAATGATCTATACTCATGTTTTAAATAGACCTGGGATCGCAGTTAAAAGTCCTGCGGATCTATAGTCTTTAGTTCTTTTATTTTTCAAGTATATCCGGAGTACTAATTAAACAGGTGATTGAGATTTTAGCAGATTGTAACAAATTGATTTGTAAAAGCGAATTCTTATGATTTTATGGCATAAAATATCTTCCTTTTTTAAAAAAAATAAAACAATCTTAAGATTTTATTTACTCTTAGGATTTTTTATCCTGCTTTTATTCCTCCTACTTCACAATAGGTATTCATACAAATACCTGGCTGAATATATCCCTACAATTCTTGCAAGGATAACAGCGGGATTAATTAGTTTTTTAGGCGGTGAGGTAACTGTAGCTGGAAAGCTTCTTAGCGGAAAAAAATTTTCAATGCGAATTATCTACGATTGCAGTGGTATCTTTGTTACTGTAATATATGTAGCAGCAGTCTTGGCTTATCCTACAACAGCAAAAAAAATTGGTCTTGGACTACTGATAGGCATTCCAGTATTAAATTTAATAAATATCTTCCGAATGGTTTTTATGTTCTATGTAGGCCAATACCTACCTAATTATATTAGTTTATTTCATACTTACCTATGGCAAGGGATGTTTATTATTCTTGTTCTTTTACTATGGTTGTTTTGGGTAGAAAAGATTGTTCATGGTTATGAAAAATAAATTAGCTTTTCTGTTCAGGTTTCTAATCTTTTTTTTGATCCTTGGAGCATTCTGGTGGGGTATCTATAAGTTTTATGTTTATGTTCTGATTAAAATTATCGCTAAATTGTCTTTCCTCTCTTCCTTAAAAAATATCTGGATTAGAGATGCGATTGTTTATTTTACCTTTAAGGGGACAATAGTTAAACCTATTCCTCAAATGCCTTTTAGCGACATCTTAATTTTAACCATTAATATTGTAACGCTCTTATCTCTTTTGCTGGCATCTCCATCAATGGGATATAAACTTCGTTTTAAAAAGGTGCTACTGGCAGTAAGTATTACATTTATCGTTCATGTACTGAGCCTTTATTTGAGTATATTGTCTGTGATCTGGAAGCCTTTCTACGCGACTAATATTTTTCAGGTAGCTCTGTCAGAATGGACAAAGGTTGCTGCCATAAAAATAGGTTTTCTAATTAATGTATTTTGGTCTCAAATAGGTAACAAGGTCTATCCTGTCGCAATGTGGCTTATCTTAGCCCAGAACTATATTTTTAAAAAGAAATTGTTTTAGTCACATTTTGTCTTATCTTTAGATCCTGAACACGACATCTTATATTATCAAGCTCTCTTGTGAGCCTCCCTTCACTTATGCCTAATAATTCAATTTCAAAATTTAAGGCATAATGGATCGCCTCGACTATAGTAGGACATTTACCAAGATCAAAAGTTACATGACGGGTATTTATTCTGTTAGGTTTAATTTCGTTGGATATTTTTACAGCTTCTTCAGGAGTAATCCCTCCACCAACGGAGACCTTTAAGCCAATTTTTTGAGCCTTTTTAGTAATATCTTTAACTATATTAAAGACCTCATGATCATCAACTTTTTTGCCGAGGGAAGCTGAGAGATCACCTCTTCCAATAGTTATCTGTTGCAATTGGGATATCTCAGGAGCAGAAAATATCTCATCAAGATTTTTATACGTAGTAATAGTCTCTATATTTATCCCTTTAATTAATCTTTTGAATCTTTTTTCGCCGGCTGATTCAATAAGAGTCATGATAAAGAGCTTTAGTGCATAAACGGATTCAACTAAAGGGGCAATAAAACCATCTACACCTATTTTTAATAACTCCTTAAGGTCATTTCTAGCCTCAGGCCCTCCAATCTTGACTATAACAGGTAACTGATCCTGAACCAGATGTTTAATTCTGATTATATCTTCAAAACTATTCCCCTCTGCTGCTGTCCCCATTTTTATACTGACACAGCTATGTTTATCCTTTAAGAGCTTTAAGATGGGTCTTAATTTGTTTTCTTCCTCTAACAACTCCATGGTATTAAAAACCCTCACTAATTTAAGCAGCTACAGGGGTAAGTTTATAAACACGAGCAATTTTATTAGCTCTAGGTATATCACCTTTACGTAAAGCTTCACGAATTTCATCTAATTTTAGTGCATCCTCAAGAGATATATATGGCGACCAGCCATCCCCTGTATCTATAATTTCAATCTCTATTTCTGCTACATACTCTCCTTCATGTAGCATTTTAGTACGATGTCTTTTTGTCATAATTTTCTCCTTTGAAAATCATCTGTCCATAGTTTACTATCAGGTCGATATGCTGTAACTAATACAGCAGGGGATGTAGTATTTTTAGCGATACCCCATACAACATGTATTGGATTTCCTTTATCATCGCTTTGTAATACAAGAACACTTGATCCTTTTGGATCATTAGGATAATCTTCAAGTACAATACCATTATGAACACTAGCTAAAATATCTTTAATGAAAAGATTATCCTCGTCTAATTCATCATACCCGTGATCTGATATTCTTATTTCGTAATGTTCAATTAAATTAAGAATATCCTGAAATGTTTGGCTTGACATGGTCATTTAATCACAAGATGAGCGCAGGATCTTTCATTCCCAGCTCACTGAATCCCTTCAACCTTAATATACAACTATCACAATGACCGCAGGGCTTATCATTTTTATCAGGGTCATAACAACTATGGGTAATGCTATAATCAACCCCTAATTCTAATCCTTTTTTGATAATTTGAGCTTTATTGAGGTGTATTAGAGGGGTATGAATTTTAAATCTTATCTCACCTTGACAAGCAGCTTTTGTACCTAGATTAGCGAGATGTTCAAAGGCATTAATTGTCTCCGGTCTGCAATCAGGATAACCGCTATAATCAACGGCAGTTACTCCAATAAAGATAGCACCTGTTTTTAATTTTTCTGCCCAGGCAAGGGCATAAGAAAGAAAAATAATATTTCTGGATGAAACATAAGTGTTTGGTATTTCATTCAAAAAAGAGTCTTCCTTGCGATCTTTTGGGACTTCGCCATTATAGGTAAGGCTTGAATCCTGAATCTTGCTGAGATCAAGATCGAGGATAACATGTTCTTTAGCCTTAAAAAAATCTGCTACCTTTTTAGCGCTCTCTATTTCTACTGAATGTCGTTGTCCATAAACGAAAGACATCGCATAAATCATATATCCATCGGCTTTAGCAATAGCCATAGTTGTAGTCGAATCTATACCACCACTTGATAAAACAACAGCTCTTTTATTCAACGGTTCCTTTCAGCATCAGTAATTAAACATTTAATTAAATGCCTCGTTTATCAGCACCCCAGATGTACTTGTGGAGCTGAATTTGACACCTTACATTAAGATTGTCCTTGAGTACCCTTTCAGCGAGGTCTTTTATCTCCATTTGTTGATGCGATGGAGATAAAATTATCTTACATTTTTTTGTTAAATCATAATCACCAATAACCTTGTAAGCCCATTCATAATCACTAAAACTTGTTAAAACAAATTTTATTTCATCATCAGGTCGAAGAAAACTTATGTTTTCATACTGATTCTTTCCCGCCTCACCACTTCCTGGACATTTAACATCCATAATTTTAATAATACGAGGATCTAGTTTACTAACACTGAGACTACCGTTAGTTTCCAGCAACACCTTATATTCTTCATTGAGTAAACCTTCACATAAATCATAAATACTATCCTGAAGAAGTGGCTCTCCGCCAGTTACTTCAATAAGCTTACAGTTATATCCTTTTACCTTAGTAAGGACTTGTTTTAATGGTAGTTGATACTCCTCCTTACGTGCATATTGGGTGTCACAGTAAGTGCAATTCAGATTACAACCTGATAACCTGATGAACACACACGGTAATCCTGCGTAGGAGGATTCACCCTGAATGCTTTTGAATATCTCATTTATCTTGAGCATCTACAACTACACTTTGCCTTCCCTTGACCTGCAACTTGTTCCATCGCCTTTTTAATCTCTTCAGGGTCACCCAAATAATAATGCCTTATTGGTTTTAGCTCATCATCTAGTTCATAGACAAGGGGTATGCCTGTAGGAATATTTAATTTTACTATTTCTTCGTCGGAAACATTGTCTAAATATTTTACAAGCGCTCTCAAACTGTTACCATGAGCAGCGATGACAACATTTTTTCCTTCCTTGACAGTTGGGGCAATTACTTCATGCCAATATGGTAAAAATCTTACTACAGTACCTTTTAAAGATTCATTATATGGAATATCTTTTTTATCCAAAATTTTATATCTGGAATCATTTAGGGGGTATCTAAGATCATTATCCATTAAGGCTGGTGGAGGAACGTCATAACTTCTTCTCCAGATTAAGACCTGTTCTTCTCCATACTTTGCTGCTGTCTCAGATTTATTAAGTCCCTGTAATGCACCATAATGCCGTTCATTTAATCTCCATGACTTATGAACAGGTATCCACATCAAATCCATTTCATCCAGGATTATCCAGAGGGTTCTAAGCGCCCTTTTTAAAACGGAAGAATAGGCTAAATCAAAGACATATCCTTCATTTTTTAGGATTTGCCCTGCTTTTTTTGCCTCTTCTTTTCCTTTTTCAGAGAGATCAACATCAGTCCAGCCAGTAAATCTATTTTCTTTATTCCAGATGCTTTCACCATGTCTAACCAAAACAAGCTTTTTCATTTTTTTCTCCCTCACGCATAACGGCATAAAGTAGTTTTTTTACTTTATGCCGTTATGCGTGATTTTGCCTCTTCTGCAATTTTTGTTCCCAAATCCCTGGGATTTATCGCTTTATAGGGTAATTTAAATTCTTTCAATTATTCACAAATTTTACGCTGAGCGAAGTCGAAAGAAGATACCTAAAACAGCTAGTTACAAAACCAACCTGTATTTCCTCAGAAAAACCTAACCTAGAGTAGTATATCTTCTAATGTTAAGGATAACAGAAAGAAAATATTTGTCAAGGAAGAAGAAAAAAACATAACTACGCTCCCACTGCTCAAGTATTTTTCAAAGTGGAACCAACTTATAAAAGGAATATATACTTCGCTCACCCTTTATAGACATTCTGTTAAAAATTAACTAAAGGCAGCATGAAGTTGTGTAGTAGAAAAAGATCAGAAAAATGTGGAGATAATCTATTTATATACGATCTTGTTTTATATTATGATTTATCATAAATATTCAAAAAAAAATTATGAAAAGGAGGCGGTTATGGAAGTCATTATTTTTAATAATGAAAAATCAATAGATTTTCGATTTGCAAAAGAAAATGAGGAGTTAGTTTTCCCCGTGATTTCTAGTAATAGACAACAGGCAACTAATAAGCAACCGACATTCTATACCTATTATAAAAAAAGCCTTCAAAATTTTAATTTTTTAAAAAGACATAAAATTATGACAGAAATTCAAAAAGAATTTAATGTAGTTACAGGTGGTATTATTAATACCCAAGTCTAGAAAAATATCAAATTATACCACTCCAACTTAGGTTTTTATAAAATAATGTAGGTTAATTTTAGAATTAATTGTTGAGGCACAAGTAGTAAAGGCACAAAGTAAAAAAACAAAAAAACTTTTAAAAATTTTTGTGCCTCAGTACCTTAATACTTGTTTTAACTAACACAATCACTTATAAAAATTTAAGTTGGAATACTATAAAAGTTGATTTTTAAATAATTACACTTGTAAAGGGAGAAAAAATAATGAAAAAAATTGTTTTTGCAATATATATAGTAGCGGTGCTATTTATAATAAATAGCACCGTTTGGGCAGTAGAAATGCAATTTAACGGTGATTATAGGATTAGAGGATTCCTGCATGATTTCGAAACGATTGCTGATGAACATAATACAACAAGTTATAATGAGGAGCGATTTAGATTAGGGCTAGATGCGATTGTAAGTGATAGTTTAAAAGGTGTTGCTAAAATTGATATCGGGGCAGGTGTATGGGGCGAACCTAAAGGAAGTGATGAAAATTATCTTAGCAACAATAATAACAACGACGTAAGGTTCTATGAGGCTTATATAGATTTTGATATTCCTCAAACGACAATTGATTTGAGCGTTGGGACTCAAGTTATAGAGGTTGGGCAAGGCATATTATTAGATGCGCCATTAGATTCTGTAATAGTAACTTTATCTCAGGAGATGGCAAGTGCCTCAGTCTTATTTGCAAAGGGTACGAATTCAGAAAATTCCCTTAGTAAAGAGGATGATGAAGATTATTATGGTTTAATTTTAAATACATCCGGAATTGCGGAGAATATTAATTTGGGTATATATGGTTTTTATCTCCATGATGAAGATCCCTCAGAAGGGACTATTGTACGAGTTGGTAATTATGATGATGCTGATGGTTATTACGTTGGTTTATCAGGTGAGGTATCCTTAGAGCCTTTAAATATCGCTTTTGAGGTTGATTATTCTTACACTAAATATAAAGATACTTCCTTAAATTTTACTGATGAAGGACTAGCTGTTTATGCTGATATAGGTTTAGATGTAAAAAAATATGGTAAAATAGGAGTAGATGCCATTTTGCTTACTGGTGATGATTCCACAACTGATAATAAAAACGAGGCATTTAAACCTATTGAATTAAGACCATCTGACAATGACTTTATCGTATATGTTTGGGAAGAAGATATAGTAGTAACCGGCAATATTGATGATCTCGGCTTTAATAAAACATTTGGTGTAGAAGGTGCAAGGATATATGCATCTTTACCAGTATTAGAAGGACTAAATGTAAAGGGGAAGCTTGGTTGCTTCTGGAGGATTATGGATGAACCATTTAATAATACAGATCGTATTGGCATAGAAGTTGATGGGTACACCTATTATAATATCTATGATAGTTTACTATTAAAAGGCTTTGGTGGCTACCTATTCAGTGATGAGCAGGCGTTGGGTACTGGGGCTGAGGATGCCTGGAGACTGGGATACAGGCTTACCTATCTGTTTTAATTTTTGCACTATTTACAATTAACCAACTTACTGCTAAAATTTAATACTCAAGCTGATTGGCTAAGGAATAGAAATTTAATAGATTAATCCGAATTTTTTTTTACCACAAAGAACACAAAGAAAAAACAAAAGAAAAAAGGTAATTGCTCACCCACATACATACTTATAAACTACATTTTTTCACCACAGAGACGCAGAGAACGCAGAGAAATACATAGTTTAACTATCTCTTATTTTTTTCTTTGCGTTCTCTGCGTCTCTGTGGTGAATATTGTTTTCTTTAATTTTTTTTATAGGGGAGTGAGTAATTACGAAAAAAGTAGTTCTTTGTGGTAAAATATTCTTATAATTCTACTGGTTGTAATTTGGGTCAATTTATCTAATCTTTGTTCCTATATGGTACAACATGTTAGAGGCTTGAAACAAAAGAAAGCCTGAAATACTATATGTAGTGGGTAGTCCAGCCAAGTGAAACGCCCATTAATATTTTTTACCTTTTTGGGTCACAAATTGCAGAAGAACAAGGCTCTGAAAAGGACAAAATAATAGCCC
>JAZDLJ010000002.1:0-7345 GCA_043802115.1 bacterium
ATCGTCCCTACGGGACTCTCTTGTTTTTGATGCCTTATTAACCCAGCAATAAATTGCTGGGCTATTTTCAATTGTCCCTTCGGGACATTACAATGTCTGTTTAAAACTATCGGTTGACCACACACTTTTTGAGAAGTTACCAATTTTTCAAATTTTTTCGTGATTTTACTACTTTGTTTTTAAAGATGATACTAAAAAAGCGTAATTATGTTTAGTCAAAATATTTTTTTTCAGATTTTCTCCGTGGTTAATTTTTAATCGTACAGCTTGAAATAATTGTGGGGACTCGTACTATAATTAGGTAGAGGTAAATTAAGAGGATGAAAAAAGTAGCGATATTTTTTTTAATGTTAAATTTTTCCATTAATTTTATCTTTCGCAAACTGCCTGGATAGTTATATTCAAAACTATTTGCGTCTGTTTGTCAATATTCATTAAGAACGCAACAGCAATTTTGGTTCTCCTGCAATTGTGACAAGGGTAAAGAAAAAGGTTGAACTCAATTCAACATCAGGTATAATAAAGTAGATATGCTTAATAATAAGAAAATAGTTGTTATCTTACCTGCCTATAACGCTAGCAGAACACTTAAAAAGACCTATTTAGACCTGGATCTGTCTTTTATTGATGAGGTTATCCTTGTTGATGACTGTAGCACTGATGAGACAATTAAAACAGCCCAAGAATTAAATATTAGGGTTTATCAACATGAAATCAATAAAGGATATGGTGCTAATCAAAAGACCTGTTATAACTTTGCCCTTAAATCAGGGGCGGATATAGTGGTTATGATTCATCCTGATTATCAGTATGATCCACGTCTAGCTTTATCTCTAGCAGGGATGATTGCCTATGATGTCTATGATCTTGCCCTTGGTTCTCGCATCTTAGGAAAAAAGGCATTAATTGGTGGGATGCCTCTTTATAAATACATCTCAAACCGAGTCCTAACCTTTGTCCAAAATATTTTGATTAACCAAAAGTTATCTGAATATCATACTGGATTAAGAGCCTTTAATCGTAATGTCCTAGAAACTATACCTTTTAATCATAATTCAGATGATTTTATTTTTGATAATGAGTTTATTGTTCAGGCTCATTACTTTAAATTTCGCATAGGAGAGATATCTTGTCCTACACGTTATTTTCCTGATGCCTCCTCAATAGACTTTTTTAGATCATGTAAATATGGATTTGGTTGTCTTGGGTCTTCTTTTAAATATATCGTACAAAGATTAGGGATTAAAAGGTTTACGTTATTTGATAAGGGGAAAGAGTAATGATTAAAAACAAGGTAACGGGTCTGCTACCTATTAAAATAATCTCCTTTTTTCTATTTACCCTGATTATCTATAATCTTAATGGCCGAATAATCTACACAAATGACAGCACCCCTGCAAATTTTTTGCCTTTAAGTATCATCAAAGAATTTAATCTCGATCTTAATGAATTTCCCTTTCTATATAAAGATCAATTATCTTATTTTTTATCATCTTATAAAGGCCATCTCTATTCTAATTATTCTGTAATTACTTCTATTTTAGCTGTGCCAGTCTATCTAGTTCCATACTATACAGGAAGGATAAGAGATATCCCAGATGTCTTATTTCTGGCAAAATTGTCTGCCTCAATATTGGCTAGTCTCTCAGTTATATTTCTTTTACTCGCTGTACTCAAACTAACAAATAGTGAGTTCAAGGCATTTTTTATTGCCTCATTATACGCCTTAGCCACCTCGACCTGGACGATCAGTGGACAAGCCCTCTGGGAACATACCTCAGGACAGTTTTTTTTGGCCGCAGCTTTATTATTTATTGTCTTGGTTAAAGACAATCTCAAACATTTTTATATTGCAGGCATCTTTTCTGCCTTAGCCTGTGTTTCACGCTTAAATAATACAATTTTAGTAATCTGTTTTACTGTTTTTATAGTTATGAGATATAAAAGACGATCATGGAGGTTCTTTATCTTTCCTATAATTATTGCCATTTGGCATTTTACATTAAATTTTTTATACTTTGGCTCTTTTTTAGGAGGGACAGGGGTGCTAACGAGACAAGCTATATTTCGTCAACATGTTAAAGGTGGATTCAATGGTGATATATTAAAGGGATTTTTGGGGATATTGATAAGCCCAAGTAGAGGACTTTTGATTTTTTCCCCTTGGCTAATATTTTGTTTTTTAGGGATAGTTCTAGTTTGGATCAAAGGATATGATCTATTATTTAAATGTGTATCCATTGGAATTGTCGGGACAGTTTTATTATTTAGTAAGTTTACTACCTGGTGGGGAGGATTATGTTATGGCCCAAGGTATCTGGTAGATATGCTTCCTCTTTTAAGTATCTTTACTATCTTTATCATTGATGAGATAAGGAGGAGAAAAATAATGGCTATTATATTTGGAATTCTTATTATTTATTCAATCGGAATACAATTAATAGGGGCGTTTTTTTATTCTGGGGATTGGTACTACTCTCCAACTAATGTGGATCATGATCATGAGCGTTTATGGGACTGGAATAATAATGAGATTATATATTCATTAAAAAATGGGGTTCAGCAGCCGATTTTTTTACCTCATCTACCTTCTCTTTTTTTGCAAGATTGACTTTTCAACCAGATAGATATAAGCGATGATTATAATATCCATTATTATAGCAGTTACTTCGAGGGTAACCTTAATCCTTGATTGAATTGAGTTAAAAAGAAGGAGAAAGGTGTAAATTAAGGTATAAAATATTAAGACTAAGCTAGGTAGGACAAAGATAAAAACAGCCAATTCTAATTCAAGACCACACTCTTTTTTTTCCCCACTGCAGGAAGTCCTTTTTATACTAATCCATCCGTGAGATCTTCTGGTAAATAGCCAAAAAGGGAGGCTGACCCATAACATAAAAAAGATTAGTGAAGGGATATTGACTAAAAAATTAGTTATTGTCATAATTAATTAAGGCTCTTATTGGATTTCAGGTTGTTAAATTAGCGACCTTCGGGCGGACTTTTTTGCTCCGACTTAATCTGTATCCCTAACTTAGTATGGCCATAAAGTAACATTTTAAAAAAATTGTTATGTCCTGGAAACTTAAAGAAGAAATAGATAAATTATTATCAAAAGAAGTTAATTGTGTCTATAAAAAAAGCGCTGCCAATATATCTGTTGCCCTGGTTTATCCAAACACCTATTCCCTTGGGATGTCTAACCTTGGGATTCATACTATGTATTACTATCTTAATAAAATTCCTGATGTAGTTTGTGAGCGAGTCTTTTTACCAGATCAAGAACAGCTTATTGAATACAAAAGAACCTCGACTAAATTATTCTCCCTTGAGTCCAAGAGGCAACTTTGTAATTTTAATATTATAGCCTTTTCTATTTCTTATGAAAATGATTATTTAAATATATTAGAAATATTATCCCTTGGTGGGGTAAGTCTATTTGCCAAGGAAAGGAACGAAACTGATCCTATCGTTATTGCAGGAGGGGTTTGTTGTAGTGCAAATCCTGAACCTTTAGCAGATTTTATTGATCTTTTTGTTATAGGTGAAGGAGAAAAGATCGTGACTGACCTCCTAGAAGGATATAAAAACACCCTAGGGGCTGATAAAGATAAAGGGGATTTTTTAAAGGCTGTTTCTTTTTTAAGGGGGATATATGTGCCAAGTTTTTATAAAATAGATCATAATCCAGATGGAACTATCAAAAGAATTAGTCCAGTTATTGATACCCAAATAAAGATAGAAAAAAACACTCTCTTTGATATTGATAACCATATCGCTCATACTCAGATATTTACTGAAACTACTGATTTTGGTGATATGTATTTGATAGAACTTAGCCGTGGTTGCTCTCGTAGATGTAATTTTTGTCTGGTAAGTTCTGTCTATAGTCCATTGAGAAATAGTAATATAGAAAAATTGCAGGAGTGTATTTCCTTGGGCATACAATATAGAGATCGGGTCGGATTAGTGGGAGGGGCAATTTCTGATTATCCTCAGATAAATGAGTTGGGTGATTTTATCTGCAATAGACTGGGCAAAAAGATTAGTGTCGCTTCTTTACGTGCTGATAGTATCTCCTCTACCCTGCTTAATTATTTAGTTATGAGTGGATATAAGACTATAACCCTTGCCCCAGAGGCTGGATCGCAAAGATTAAGACAAAGGATTAACAAAGGATTAACAGAAGATGAGATTATTCAGGCAGTGGAATTAATTATTCAGGCAGATATTCTTAATATCAAGCTTTATTTCATGATTGGTTTCCCAGGAGAGACAGAACAAGACCTGGAGGCCATTATTAGTCTTATAAAAAAGATAAATGATCGGATGTTAACCCTTGGTAAAAACAATCGACGATTAGGAAAAGTAATTCTTAGTATTAACCCCTTTATCCCTAAACCACAAACCAAGTTTCAATTAAAGTCTATGGACAGGGTACTAGATCTCAGCAGAAAGATTACTTTTCTTAAACTTAGACTTAAAGATATAAGTAATACTCAGACAAACACTGAATCACCTAAATTATCCCTTATTCAAGCGGTACTTGCAAGGGGGGATAGAAAAATGGGGAGAGTATTGTTAGCAGCCTATAAAAATGGAGGAAATTGGAAGAGGGCTTTTAAAGAATGTAACTTAGATCCAGAATTTTATGCTTGTAGAGAAAGAGGTGAGGGAGAGGTCTTGCCTTGGAGTATTGTAAGTAATAATTTATATGATTTTTCAATTGATGAGATAGATACTCGTTCGCTGGGAGAATGAGCATTTTCAATATTAGGCCCAATAGAGATTAGATCTAATGAGGGGATTTTTTGTTTAAAGATTGCACACTCAAGACCTGCATGGATAGATAATACACCTGCTTCTTCTCTAAATAACTCCTGATAACATTGGCTAGCAACATTAAATAGTAGCAATTGAGGATCTGGTTGCCATGCTGGGAAATAACAATCTTCTTTCACCTCAAAATCAGATTGAATAAATATAGAATGGAGATTGTCCTTTAAATCACTTAAATCATTTTCTGAAGAACTCCGACTAAACATACGAATAAATAAGGTATTATCACTTAAATTTATTGAGGCTAGATTAGTAGATGTCCTGGTGAGCTTCGGATCTATTTTTTCAACTGCTAATGGGCCAGAAGGTAAAGTGATTAATAGATCGAGCAATCTCTTTTGAGATTCAGGATTGAATACTTTGTTTGGTCGCTTTGCTTCCTCGGTGAAATCTATCCTTAACCCTGGATCAGACACAATAGCCTCTTTTTGAAATTTAGAAGATGATTCCGTGATAATTTTTTTTATAGCTCCAATTTCTGCTTGTGAAAAAAGAATCAGGGCTTCAGCCTGGCGAGGTATCGCATTATCTTTATCTCCACCTTGAAGCGAGGCAAGAAAAATGTTTTTTTCATACAAGATATTATTTAAAATTTTAGCCAATACCTTTATAGCATTCAACCGCCCTTTATTGATATCTATCCCTGAATGTCCACCATTGAGTCCTTCAACCGTTATTCTATAACATCCTAAACCTTTGGGAGGCTTAGTAAAAAGGAATTTTCCAATACCAATAGATCTTATTCCACCTGCACAACCTATACAGATTACTCCATCATCTTCTGTATCCAGGTTAATTAATAGATTGCCTCTAAAAAAATTTTCATTGATATTGTATGCCCCTCTAAGGGCTGTCTCTTCTTCTATTGTAAAAAGGAACTCAAGGGCACCATGTTGGGCTTGCCTATCCGCCATAATCTCTAACATTATCGCAACTCCAATACCATTATCTGCACCAAGGCTAGTACCAATTGATCTAATCCAATCCCCATCTCTATTGGTTTTTATTGGGTCTTTAAAAAAATCATGTTGGTATCCAGGTTTTTTTTCACAGACCATATCCAGGTGAGATTGGAGTACCACTGTTGGCAGATGTTCATATCCCTTGAATGCTTCTTTAGTTATTAAGAGATTCCCAACTGCATCCAGCTTATAGGCTAATCTGTTTTTTTTGGCCAGGCTGATAATGTACCTTACTAAACCGTCTTCATGACCAGAACAGTGAGGGATTGAGCATATCTTGTAAAAATAATCCAGGATCATTTAAAGACCTCTTCTAATATAAAAGGGGTAAATTCTTGTTCCTTTATTAGTATACTGGCATAATGAAGACAGGACGTAATATCCTCCTTAGAAAGAGATGGATAATAATCATTAATAATCTGTTGGGGAGTAATTCCAGCTTCTAGAAGTTCCAAGATTAGGTATACCATAATTCTTGTGCCTTTTATTACTGGTTGTCCATGACAGATGTTTGGGTAAATTACAATATTTTTCAGGTAATTATCCATTAATAATAATTTCTCCTTGTAACATTCATAGCCTATATTTTAACAAAAGCGCAAATTATGCCTATGTGAAGTATACTACTCCAACTTAGGTTTTTCTTGGTAACTATTAGCCTATGTAAGACTTGTTAGGTTAGTTAAAGATCAGTAGGTTAAGGCACATAGGCACATAGTTTTTAAGGTTTTTTTGTTTTTCCTCTGTGCCTTTGCTACTTTTTACTTTATGCTACTATGTTTAATTAATACAATTAGTTAGAAAAACCTAAATTGGAATAGTATATAGACAATCTTTTTAAAAATGACGAATAAAGGATGCCGAAATACTTTCATTTTAAAATATAAGGACAACTCAGCAATTCTAATTTTGACTTATTTGTTGATGTGCCTCCAAAATTTGCTTCACTCGTAGAGTAGTCTTTTTGAATTTTCTAAGCTTGCTTTCCTAAATTGCCTAACTCGCTTCGCTCAAACAGAGGTAATTTTACGGGAAGCTGTGCTAAGAAAATTTAAAAAAAGCCTACTAAATACTCGCTCAGCAAAATGTAGGATGCACATCTATCTTAAAAAAAATCAAAATTAGAATTGCTGAGGACAACTAAGAACAGATTGCTATATTAACAAATATTTGGTAATATTATACAATAATAACCAGGACTAAGCAAATTTTTTGATCTATAGTACTCCAACTTAGTTTTTTTCAAGTGATTTTGTTAATTAAAACCAGTATGTTAAGGCACTGAGGCACAAAGTTTTTAAGTTTTTTTGGTTCTTATGCAATTTGTGACCAAAAAAGATGGCTTGCTTCATGTAGTTAATTTAAAAAAATGTCTATAAAGGGTGGGGGACGGTTATATACTCCTTTTGTAAGTTGGTCTCACTTTGAAGGATGCTTGAGCAATGGGAGCGTTTTTATGTCTCTGCCTCCATGTGGGCTGAAAATAAAAAGTGCACAGGGGGACGGCCATTTGTGGCTTCGCTCTTCCTGACGTCCAAATAGAG
>JAZDLJ010000416.1:0-3024 GCA_043802115.1 bacterium
TCTATAAAGATAGCCAATATGTTATAACTACAGCCTCAGTGGTAGGATTGGTATTTTTTACGATCTTTTTTACCGGTAAAGATTTTGCCCAGAGGTTAAAAAAAAGAAGTGCTGAATTAGCAAAAGCTAAAAAAGAGTTGGAAGGATGGAGTGATAAGTTAGAGGAGAAAATTAGGTTACGTACCCTTGAGCTTAAAAAAGTAAATGAAGATTTAAAACAAGACATCACTAAGCGTAAAAAGATAGAAGAGACCTTACGCGAAAGCCAGCAAGAATTTGTCAGTCTCTTTAGGAGCAGCCCTGAAGCCTTAGTCTATCTGGATGAAAATAGCAATATCTTAGATATAAACCCTCGCTTTACTGAACTTTTTGGTTATACCTTAGATAAAGTTAGAGGTAAAAATCTCGATGATGGAATGATTCATCCCCTTGATAAGATGGAGGAAGGAAAGAGATTAACTAAAAAAGCATTAAAGGGGTACTTTAATTGGGAAACTATTAGAAGGAAGAAAGATGGAACCTTATTCCCGGTAGCTGTATCAGGATCTCAGGTTATAATTGATGGCCAGCTCAAGGGTTTAATAGGAGTATATACAGACATCACCGAACGTAAACACATGGAAGAAGAATTAAAAAAGTTAGCTCATTTCGATTCTCTAACCGGTGCTTGTAATAGAGGATATGGCTTAAGTCTTCTAGGTCGAGAACTTAAACTTGCCCAAAGAAGAAAAACCCCATTTTTGTTAATCTGTATTGACATAGATGATTTTAAAAATATTAATGATACTTTTGGTCATGGAGAAGGCGATCAAGCCTTAAAAGAAGTAGTTAAACTATTGAAATCCACCTTAAGGGAGATCGATATAATCTGCCGAATGGGAGGGGATGAATTCTTACTAATCTTCCCGGATAGTTCCTTAAAAGAGGCACCCCTAATCAAAGAAAGATTATATAAGGATTTAATTAAATTAAACCAAATCCTGAAAAAACCTTACAAGATAGATCTCAGTATGGGTCTTTCTTGTTATGACCCAATTAATCCCCAATCTATAGATGAATTAATCCGGATTGCTGATCAAAAGATGTATGAAGAGAAGAGTAGTAAAAATAAAAAGCGTAGGAAATAAAAGCATGCAAAAAGGGGCAGGTCTACACATGGGGGGTCTATTAATTTAAATGTGACTGATATACAAGGAAGACCTCGATTACATTTTATTAACTAAAGGATTATTAAAAAAGAGGATTTTTAGAAATTATGTAGAATGATATTAAATATATAAGACATTAAGATTAATATTATGGAAAAATAGGTTGCCAACTACCCCTATATAAAAAGTGATTTGATATTATTTTTATGGAGGTACAAATTTAAAATGAAAGAAGAAGAGAAAACAAAAGACCTACTTATTGAAGAGTTACGGGGAATGCATAAAAAGATTACTGACTTAGAGAAGGTAAAAGTTATGTATAATCAGTTGGAGAAAGAACTTCAGCAGAGTTATAAAAAGTTACAAAAATTTATAGAAGATGCTGCCAATATTATTACTAAAGTAGTTGAAATAAGAGATCCCTACTCCACGGGGCACCAGCAAAGAGTCTCTAAACTTGCAACTGCCATAGCCCAGGAGATGAAACTTCCTCAGGATAAGATTGAGGGAACCAGGATTTAATTAAGGCCCATTCCCAGACAGGCTATGATATCCTAAAATCGATAGATTTTCCCTGGCCGGTTGCCCAGATTGTACTTCAACACCATGAACGGATAGACGGTTCAGGTTATCCCCAGGGACTTAAGGGTGAGAATATACTACTGGAAGCCAGGATCTTAGGAGTAGTTGATGTGATAGAGGCGATGTCTTCTCACCGCCCCTACCGCCCAGCTCTCGGTATCGATAAAGCCCTGGAAAAAATTTCCCAGAACAAAGGTATTCTCTACGCTCCTGAAGTGATAGATGCTTGCATTAAACTCTTTAAGGAAAAAGGTTTTAAATTTGAATAAAGATAAAATAAATATTACTGAGAGGATATAATGAATATTCAAGTAAGCAAAACAGACAGAATCGAAGAATTTAAAAATTTGATCAATTCAGTTTTACAAGATAAGAAAGTAAAAACACTATTTATTTTATCCTGTGACGCAAATGATTTTAAGAAAGATTCTGTAGATGATATATTAAAGAGTACAACAACCCCAATATTCGGTGGAATTTTTCCGGCGATAATTTATGGGAATGAAAAACTGACAAAGGGTACTATTGTTGCTGGTTTATATCATAAAGCAAATGTGCAGATAATTCCTGACCTAAGTAATATGGATTCAGATTACGAGAGAATTATTGAGGAAAAAACTCCGGATAGTAGTACAACCAAAACTATGTTTGTTTTTGTAGATGGATTTGCCAAAAGAATCAGTGTTTTTATTGAAAGCCTCTTCAATATGTTTGGATTGGAATTTAATTATATTGGAGGTGGCGCTGGTTCACTTAGTTTCAAACAAAAACCATGTTTATTCACAAATGATGGATTAATACAGGATAGCGCCATTCTGGCTTTAACGGATTTAGAAAGCGGGATCGGCGTAAGTCATGGATGGAAGGAGATTAATGGACCATACAAAGTTACAAAATCTGATAGAAATGTGATTGAAACGTTGGATTGGAAGCCTGCATTTCAAGTATATAAAGAAGTAGTAGAGTCCCATTCAGGGAAAACATTTAAGGAAAATAATTTTTTTGATATTGCCAAAGGATATCCCTTCGGTATCAGTAAATTAGAAGCTGAAAAAATAGTAAGAGACCCGTTTATGGTTGTTGATAAAAACGCTATAAGATGTGTTGGAGAAGTTCCTGAAGGTTGTTATATTTATGTGCTTACCGGAGATGCCACCTCTTTAATTAACGCTGCATCGAATACTCTTCATTTGGCGGAGAATGATTTTAAGGCTGAAACCGGCAATAAAACGATATTATTTATAGATTGTATTTCCCGGGTTCTTTTTTTGGAAGATAAATTTAATGATGAACT
>JAZDLJ010000046.1:0-2256 GCA_043802115.1 bacterium
TGCACAGTTTTAGGCATTCCTGTGCCGTAAATAGACTCTATAATGGAGAATCCCTGACAGATATCAGAAATCGCCTTGGTCATGAAAACCTGGAGACAACCATGATCTATTTAAAGCTGGATATCTCCCATAAGAGAGAGAGCCAGAAGAAGCTGCTCAGCCATTTTCAGACGAAGATAGGGCTTGATCCCAAGATAGAAGAGCTCTTTACAGAGGAAAATAAGCAAAAAACTTTAGCTTGGTTGGATAGTTTATAGAAAAACAGGTGGTTAGGTTGGATAGGAAAGGTTTGTTTTTAAGCGAATAATTATGTTGACAGTTGGTTTGGGAAATCAGTATAATTGAGGTATATCTTGTTGATAATGAAAATAAAAATGAGGTTTTTGGGGTTAAGTGGAAAATATCCTTTGTTTTTGAGGGGTTAGACGAACTGGAAACATAATTAATTTACTTGACACCTAATAGCTTAGCGTGAAAAACAACGCTGAGCTATTAGGCGCAAGTAAACTCCCCGTTAATGTGATAAATATGATATATAGTAGTAAGTTAAGTAAGGAAAATGAAGTAACAACACCGAAATTTATCACCTTTACAATAGGATTTTTATTATTGGTACTAGCATTAATTGCTGATGCAGATGGCTTTATTATTATCATCGATCATGCAAATCTTTTGTTTCATGAGGCTGGACATATATTTTTTGGGATATTCGGCAATACGTTAGGGCTTTATGGTGGCACTTTGGGACAGTTAGTGTTCCCAGCAGTAACAGCATTAATTTTTTTACGACAGGAAACCTTAATCTCTTTTGCCACATCAATGTTATGGTTATTTGAAAATTTTTTTAATATCGCTAGATATATGGCAGATGCAAGGGCGCATAATTTGCCACTGGTCGGAAGTGGCGAACATGATTGGACAAGAATATTTACAAGATGGGGATTATTACCTTACGATACTACAATAGCAAGTCTCATAAGATTTTTAGGATGGTTAGGCCTAATAGCAACGATGCTTTTTGTAGTATCTCATTGGAATCAATATAAAAAAGGACATATTAAATTGTTGGATGAATAAAAGCAGCATTTAATCGGGTAGCCAGGGGATTTTCTCCCCCACTCCCCACACCACCGTACATGCGGCTCCGCATACGGCGGTTAATCATTAATCACCATAGACCATAGTGATAGGCAATCCAGAGCGGTACTACTCAAGCAAGACACCTAATCGCTGCTTAACTTCCATAAGTCCTGGGCAGAGTTTCCACCAGCCCTTACTACTTAAGCCAACGTTTTGAAGAAGAGACGAAAGGAAGACTAAAATTAAATAACGAGAGTAAGACAAATTTGCCTGACACAGAAAAAGGTCAATCCAGAGACCAAACGGCAAAAAACTGAGTCTATGTTTTAATTTGGGTTTATTAGGCTTTGATTTTTATATCGACATTTTTTGTCGTTTTTTAGGTTGTTATCATTATTATAGCACTTGATTGTGGCTATAACTAATATAAGACATTATTTTGTTGTAAACACATTGATAGACTTAAATGAAAAAGATCAGCAATATAAAAATTAGTAGAATTACCTTAATCCTAGCTGGCAGTACCTGGGCACAAGGAGTCTTATCATGGATAAAAAATTTACACCAGATGCAAAAATTATATGGGATTCAATCCCCTCTCAAATTCAAGATAAACTATTAAAAAACGTCTGGTGTCCCAAATGTTCTAAGATTACTACAATTATAAACTTTGAAGGTAAAATTGTGATGAAAGATCTAATATTAACCGGAGCCTGTACAATTTGTGAGAGTAAAGTGGCAAGACTTATTGAAGGAGAATAGAAGCAATAGCTTACACTACAAAAGCAATAAATATGATTTTGTAGTGTAAGTATCAATGGTAGGCTTAATAAATGAATATTAGCAAAAAGCCACTTTTACCTTTTCTTATAGCCTATATCCTAGGCATAATACTCTCTTATCTTTTTAAAATAACTATTTACATAATCCTACCATTTTTTTTCCTCTTTCTCTTAACTAGTATCCTGCTTAGCTACCTTAAAAAAAAACAAGCTGCTTACCTCCTTCTTCTATTTTCGTTTATTCTTTTTGGCAATTTAGCTTATTCAAGGGCTATAAGATTTAACCCCTCTGATCATATTAGTAGGTACGACTTTCCAAACCAAAAGGTAGAACTAGAAGGGATGGTTTGTTCTTTCCCTGAAAGATCAGAAGATAGGATAAAGATGTATTTAA
>JAZDLJ010000073.1:0-11452 GCA_043802115.1 bacterium
AAGCTTGCTTCCCTAAATTGCCTAACTCGCTTCGCTCAAACAGAGGCAATTTTACGGGAATCTGTGCTAAGAAATTTTACAAAAAGCCTACTAAATAACTCACTCCAGCAAAATTTTTGTCTTCTTTTGCCCCTAGACACCGAGAGAATACAGCATTTATTTTGGAAAGATGTCTAATGTAGAATAGTCACTAAAATAAAGTGCATAGTGCCATGTTTTTCATTCTCACCCACAACCTGAAAACGAGTGAAAAACAGAAACTAAAAAATGAAAGATACCAAAAAGTTAGTAAAAAATATACTTAGTCAGTATTACTTCTACTAGTTTCAGATTATAATCTATAACTAAATTAAAATAAATAGCAAATTAAAAAATACTCAGAATTTCTAAGAGAAGATGCCACGCCCTTTCAGGGCTAAAATAGTTGTGTATTGTGTTCCCAGGGCGTTGCCCTGGGCTGTTATATAATGCCCTTTCAGGACTAAAGACAAAAATAAAAAATACTATTTTTTAAAAAATTAAATGCGGAATATGTGGTAAAAATATTTTTTCCTCAGATTTCTTCAGATTTTTTCCGTGGTTTAATTTTTAATCGTACAGGTCGAAAAATTTGATATACCCAATATACTATGCTATAGTGGTATTACCCAAAGGGAGATTACCAAATTCTGATTTCATCATTTTAAAAGTGGGGGAGTATAATGACTGATTACAAGCAAGCATATAAAACTATTATGGCTGATCACTTTCCTGATGAGATGAAAATCTCTTTTGGGAGACAAACCTTAATCTATAAGAAAAAAACTTGGAAGATCGCTGATTCACCTAATGGAGAGATGATAGAAAAAGGTCTGCGTTATGGAGAAAATCCAGGACAAGAAGCAGCCCTTTATGAACTAGTTAACGGCAATTTGGAATTAGGGGATTGTAAATATATAGATCCTAACAAAGGACTTGTAAGCAGTCTTACAGAGGAAAGTCTTCTCCAACCTGGAAAGCATCCAGGAAAGATCAACCTAACTGATATCGATAATGCCTTAAATATCTTATGCTATATATCTAAAAAACCCGCAGTTTGTATTATGAAACACAACAATCCTTGTGGGGCTGCCTACGGCGATAACATCTATGAGGCCTATTCAAAGGCTTATCTTGCTGATCGTATTGCTGCCTTTGGTGGTTGTACAGTCCTTAATCGTCCCCTTGATAAACCTACTGCTGAAATGATTAATAATATGTATCTTGAGGTTGTTGTTGCACCTGATTACGAGGAAGGGGTCTTAGATATATTAAAGAAGAAAAAAAATCTAAGGATAATAAGGATTGATAAGATTCGTGATCTTGAGCGATACAGGAATCTCCGCTTTGTCGATTTTAAGTCACTTATAGATGGAGGTATTATTGTTCAACAATCACCTCTTAATGAGATTAATTCCAACGCCGATCTAAAACCAGCCACTGCCTCCTATAAAGGAGAAGAATATAGGATAGAAAGGCTGCCAACTGCTAAAAACTATGAAGATATGCTCTTTGGTTGGGGGGTAGAACAAGGGATTAGCTCTAATTCTGTTATCTATGTAAAAGATGGCATTACTGTTGGAATAGGAACTGGTGAGCAAGATCGGGTAGGTGTCGCCGAGATAGCAATCTTTAAGGCTTATACAAAATTTGCTGATTCGATCTGTTTCCAAAAGTATTGTATTCCTTACAGGACACTGGAATTAGAAGTTGAAAATGGGAAAAGAAAAAAAAGTAATAAAGAAGAGATCGATCAAACAGTAAAAGAAAAAAAAGGTAACCTAATCGGATCAACAATGGTCTCCGATGGATTTTTTCCTTTTCGAGATAGTGTTGATGTAGGTATAAAAGAAGGGATTACAGCGATTGTTCAACCTGGGGGATCGGAAAAGGACTTTGAATCGATTCAGGCATGTAATCAAGCTAATCCTAAGGTAACGATGGTCTTTACCGGACAACGGGCGTTTAGACACTAACCGCACAGATAAAAAAGCTACCCATTTGGAGAATATCCAACCAATCCTAATAATTCTAAAAAAGAGTTGATCTGAAAATCGGGTGTTAAGCTATCTAATTTGCCATAACCATAAGCAGCCCAGCAAGTCTTAATCCCTGCCTTGATACCTACCTCGATATCAACATTATTATCACCAATTATCAAGGTATTAACAGAGAGTGAGCCTATCGCTTTTATTACCTGCTCAATAGACTCAGGATGTGGTTTAGGTCTGCAGTTACTATTTCCACTCTTAATAATATCAAAATGATCGATGAGGTCAAGGCCATTTATAACAGGGAGGGTGTATTCATCTGGTTTATTAGTAATAATAGCCTTCTTTTTATCTCTAAACTTATCAAGTACTTGATATACATAAGGAAAGCAAGTGGTATTATCCAAAAGGTGAGACAGATAGTGTCCTCTGAAGGTATTAATAATCTCTTCCGAAGGAATGCTAAAGCTAGATAAGGACTCTACAAGAAGTTTATAGACTCCAGTTGCTATCGCCGTATAAAGAAACTCATTTTCCAAATGAGGGGCATTATAATAGGAAAGGGTATAATTTACACTTATAGCGATATCTTTTTGAGAATCAATAAGTGTTCCGTCTAAGTCAAAGATTAACAAATCAAATTGATAGCTCATTTTTCATTTTTTGTCTTTTTATCCTCTCAACTTCTTGTCTTCTCAGCTTATTACTTTTAAAGTATCTCAATCTTACAGTCACTTATTAAAACTTCAGGGGTACTTTCAATAAGTTTAATAATCAAACTCAAAATTTCATCTACCCTACTGCGATCATTGTTAAGGTAGGCAACCCCTATCACTGAGGATTGCCATTTATCCTGGCTACCCATCTCAGCTACCGAGACATTAAACCTACTCCTAATACGATCCTTAAGGCTTTTTATTATCTTCCTTTTACCTTTTAGAGAAGATACACCTGATAGATGGAGATAGACTTCGCAAATACCAACCATGATTTAAATAATACCGCCTGACATAATTTACGTCAAGCGTATTATTTTTACATTATGTTTATTATGGTCATAAAGTAACATTTTTAAATACCACTGTCGGATTAAAATTTATTTTTTAAACAAATAGTTGCAACGGCAATAAAATAAAAAAGCTATTTTATTGCCGTTGTAACTATTCCCTTGACAAGAGAAACTCCTAAAAGTATGATAAAAATATGCAAAAGAAAATCTTTTTTATTTTTCTTACCTTTTCTAGTATCTTACTACTTTTTATCAGTACAACACATGCCTCCAATGATATCAAACCATATGAAGGAATTATTGGAATTCACACTAAAGCCGGTGGAGGTTGTTGTTCTTTTGATGAAATAATATCCCTATGTCAACAAAAAAAAATAAAGATATTAATTACTAATGATTACTTTCTAAAAAAGTTTGACTATGGATATTTCCCTTTTAAAAAATTATTTTTTACATCATATGAAAAGCCTTGCATCTTCAATTATGGTACAAATGAATACCTATCCGACCTTGCCGCTATTGATCAAAATACTGAAGATATCCTAATCCTTCCTGGACTTGATGTAATTCCTTTTTACTACTGGACTGGGGCTCAGAAAAAAAATTTAACCTGTAATGATGCTCAAAAGGAGATCTTTGTAATGGGGCTTGATGAAACAAAGATCATTGAAAAAATGCCATTACTGTCTGTTAATAAATTCTCCCTTATGTATACCCCGGATATCTTACCACTTTTCTTATTATATTTTATCCCTCTTATATTAAGTATTATAATCTATAAGTGGGGGGGGGCATATAAATATATAGGGTCAGTTATTTTTATCTTCTCCATTTTACTATTATTTAACAACCTTCCTTTCAGGAACTCTCTTTATGATCAATATCATGGAGATCAGGGAATAGGTCCTTATGCTGAGCTACTTAACTACGTTGAAAAGAATAACGGGATTACCTTTTGGGCTCACCCTGAGAAGAGATTTCTTGATCGTGAAGATATCCCAAACTCAAAGACCCTTCCTTATCCTGAAGTTCTCATTGAAAGTAATTATTACAATGGATTTTCTGCCTTTTATGATAATGCAGAAAACACCTTGGCTAAACCTGGAAACATGTGGGATAAAATTTTAATAGATTACTGTCAATCTGAGAGAAAAAAACCTGTCTGGGCAATAGGCGAAACTGATATATCTTTAGAAAATGGGAATCAAAAAGGGCTTTCAAACACAAGGACATCCTTTCTTCTAGACAAACCAGACCGAGAGTCCTTAATAAATGCGCTTCATAATGGGAAGATGTATGTTACAAAATCCAACGGTAATTATAGATTACTCCTGAATAAGTTCACAGTTTTTGATAAGGAAAATGCAAAAGAGACTATCTCAGGTGGAAAAATCAGCGCAAAAGAACCTGAAATATTTATTGAAGTATCTGCCTTTGATAACTTTGATTTTGGAAAGATTGCCCTGGAGACATGTGTTACTTTAATTCGTAATGGTGAGGTTATTAAGGTATTTAAAGGGCCAACTCCACTTTCAATATCTTATAAAGATGAGTCTCCTCTTAAGGGAGGATTAGGATATTATAGAATATACGTTGAAAGCGACGATGGAAATCTACTTATATCTAATCCTATATTTGTTAAATTTGCAACAACTATAAAATAGCTTTTTTATTTTATAGTACTCCAACTTAGATTTTTCTAAGTGATTGTGTTAGTTAAAACCGGTATGTTAAGACACTGAGGCACAAAGTTTTCGACCTGTACGATTAGAATTCACAACTCACTATGTTAAGGATAGTCTTATTCTAAGAACCTTATTGATTTCCTGAGAGGAAATATCATACTAGCCCAGGGTAAGCGAAGCGCAACCCTGGGAGCAGTAAAAAACAAATAGCACTCTGAAGGAGTGCTTCATCTATAATAATATGATGAGCTTATTATAATTTATGAGGCACTCTTTCAGAGCGCTATCGGTATATAAATCATTACCTAGGGTTACGCTTCGCTCACCCTAGGCTAGTATGAAATGCTCCTTCGGAGCAAAAAGGCACTATTCTAATCGTACAGGTCGAAAATTTTTGTCTTCTTTTGCCCCTGGATACCTAGAGAATATGGTATTTATTTTGGAAAAATGTCTATTATATCATGGACATTGCTACTACTTATTCCGTTCTCCTACGTAGAGCATAGGGTTTAATTTAGAGTTAATGAAGAATCCCCTTTTTTTACATAATTTCTTGACTTTATTTCATTATAACATTAGGATACAAAGATTACAAAATTACAAATTCAAATTATGAGTCAAAGTATTGAGCTATGATGAAAAAGAAAAAATTATGAATAGACAAGTTCTGTTAGGAGTAGTTTTATTAATTTTTATAGTACATATGTATGAACTAAAAAAATTGATTAAAAAATTAGGAAAAAAATTTAGTTCGATCACTGATCACACGACCCTTTTTTATAATAAAAATTTTTTTCTAAAAAGATTCGAAGAAGAAATTAAGAAGGCCGAGAGATACAACCTTCCTCTAGCCTTGATTATGATCTCTTTGAATGATATAACGATCTCTATAGGAGTTGAAAAGAATATTGATGAATCTTTAATTAAAAGAATAGCCTTTCTCCTAAAAGAGAATATGAGGGAAACGGATATCCTGGCTAGGTTTGGGAATAATGAATTTGCGTGTATCTTACCTTTCGAAAGGATTGAAGGTGCTACAATTGTTTTAGAACGTATAAAAAATATTCTTTTGCAGAATAAAAATTTAAAAATTAAATCTAATACAAAAAAGATTAAGATAGGTTTAGCATTGCTTCCAGAAGATGGTAAAGATAGAGATAGTTTAATAAAAAAAGCAAAAGATAATACCCACGAACCAGAAACATTCCTCTCATGTTGAACTTTGTGTCTTTCAAGAAGATCCTAATGAGTTGGACGATCTTTTAGTCCACACAGTAAAACAGATGTTAGGCAAGCTTTCACCAGAGCTTGTAGAGATGGTTCATAAAATAATTAATACCAAATTGGGAGAAAAATATCCCTGGCCAGGAAATGTAAGGGAATTAGAACAGTGTGTCCATAGAATTTTAATTAAGCGCAATTATGAAGGTGACGACAGATCAATTGGGCAAGATTTATGTTCACATATATACTACTCCAAGTTAGTTTTTTCTGAGATAATGCAGGTTAGTTTTGTAACTAGCTGTTTAGGCACAAAGTAGCAGAGGCACAACGGGAAAAAATAAAAAAAACTTAAAAACTTTGTGCCGTAGTGCCTTTGTGCCTTAACATACTGGTTTTAACTAACACAATCACCTAGAAAAACCTAAGTTGGAGTAGTATAGTTGAGGGAATAGACAAGGGAGAGTTAACTGCTCAGGATCTACTTTCAGCTTACTGTTTATTACTTTATAAACGTTATGGGACATTTGAAGAGGTTAGCCAAAAGACAGGGATGAGAATTGGAGGACAGTGAAAAGATATATTGAATTGACAAATAAAATTATATATACTACTCCAAGTTAGGTTTTTCCTGGTACGCATTTTGCCTAAGTTCACAAAAATCTTTGCTTCGTTCGTTAGAGTAGGCTTTTTGAATTTTCTAAGCTTGCTTACCTAAATTGCCTAACTCGCTTCGCTCAAACAGAGGCAATTTTACGGAAAGCTGCACTAAGAAAATTGACAAAAAGCCTACTAAGTAACTCACTCCAGCAAAATTTCTGTGAACTCTCTTGCTTAATCGTTAAGTTATATGGTTATATGCATAAACCATGCCTAGAAAAACCTAACTTGGAGTAGTATAGTTATAATCTTATGGATTTAAAAATATTTTTGTCTTTTTATACCTTGTAAAGCATAGTCACTGGTTCAGCGCCAAAGCATACCTTTATAAAAAAGTAATGAATAAGCATCCCTTAGTCAAGTTAGCTTATATCCTTTTTGGATTAGCTGGTCTATATTACATATTCCCTTATCTAGTCCCCTTCTTAATTGCCCTCATCTTAGCTATATTACTAGAACCATTCGTATTAAAAATCCAAAAATGGTTAAAAGTAAAACGTTTATTTGCGGTAACAACAAATTTCTTTATCTTCATCGTTACAACTCTGGGACTTACCTTTTTAATATTAACAAAAGTGACTAATCAGGCCATTGCCTTAAGTCAGCAACTTCCGAGATTAGCCAACGAGGTAGGAAAAGGCATGGAGAGCCTGATCTCACAATCCCATGCTATTTTTAAGGATCTACCAACTAATACTCTTCAGATACTTCAAGAGGCCATCCGGGATACAGTTAATTTAGGAGGTAAAATAAGTAGTGGGGCAACTGCACTTGTTGGAACGGCTAAGGCTATCCCGAATCTATTTGTTTTTATAGTCGTAACTCTTATTAGTTTCTATCTCATCTGTTTGCAACTTCCTGATTTGAAAAAAGGCTTTCTGCAGTTGTTTAGTGATTCTGCTAAAAAAAAAGTAGAAATAATCCTCTGTGACATTAATCTAGCTATAGTTGGGTTTGTACGTGCTCAAGTAACTATAAGCGTGCTTACTTACATTTTCATTCTAGTTGGGCTTATTATCCTTGGAGTACGGTATGCTCTAGCTGTAGCCCTTCTAATAACAATTGTAGATATATTACCACTTGTGGGAACAGGCATCCTTATGATTCCCTGGGCGATAGTTCTTTTTATTATCAACAAAAATTTTATGGCCATGGGAATCCTGGCCTTATATATCCTTGTTACTGTATTACGTAGGATTATAGAACCAAAAATGCTTGGAGAAAATATTGGGTTAAGTCCATTAAGTACCATAATCAGTATGTATGTTGGATTTAAAATTATAGGGATGGGAGGTGTTTTTATTGGACCGGCTATCTGTATAATCTTTGTAGCTATGCGAAAGACTGGACTGTTCCATCATAAGATCGATTTCTAGATCCTGATTATTTTTTAGAAGTAAAAATGAAAATTGCTGCTCCCCAGATGAAACAACTTGATTGTTAAGCATAACAATTGTAAACTAAAATAATTAAATTTCAATAATAATCAACGGAAATTTCCCAATGAAAAAAAAGATACCTTATGCGATAGCAAGTTTTGAAAAATTAAAAGAAACAAATGATTACTTTTACATTGATAAGACAAGGTTCATTGAAGAAATAGAAAAATATAATGTCCCAGTCTTTCTCAGACCTCGCCGATTTGGCAAGAGTCTTTGGTGTTCATTATTAGAGTGTTATTACGATATAAACCGAAAGGATAAATTTGGCTCACTGTTTCATGGTTTGTACATTGGTCAAAATCCTACACCTGATAGAAATAAAAACCTAGTGCTGCGCCTTGATTTCTCAAAGGTTGAAGTAAAACCAGATGTAAAATATATAGAAGACCGTTTCTTTGGTATGTTTAGAAACGCCATCTCTGAATTTATTGCCTCTTATAAAGAATACCTTTTTGATTTCTCTATAGATTCAAACATAAAATCAAGCGTTGAGCTTCTAGAAACTATCTTGTCTCAGGTAAAGTCAAAAAAATTACCTGCTGTATATCTAATAATCGATGAGTATGACAATTTTACTAATCAGTTAATAACCTCACATCAAGATGGTTTGTATTATGCCTTAACAACAACCGATTCCTTTTTTAGGACTTTTTTTAAGGTTATAAAGGCTGGAGTTGGAGAGAGAAGTATTGAGAGGGTGTTTATTACAGGCGTTTTACCCATAACTATGGATGACCTGACAAGTGGTTTTAATATCGCCCAGTTTATTACCTTAAAGAAAAACACCTTAAATATGCTAGGTTTTACACAAATTGAGGTAGATCAATTAACAGATAAGATCTATGAAATTTATGGATTTAATCAAGATAACCTCCCTGAAATAAGGCGTATCCTAATTGAAAATTATAATGGCTACAAATTTTTACCAACAACTGAAGAATCACTATACAATCCAACAATCTTAAATTATTTTTTAAACGAACTCATCCTTAATGATGGCGAGATTCCAGAAGAAGTTATAGATGAAAACCTGCGTACTGATCTGAATTGGGTAAAAAGATTGACCCAGAGAGAAGAAAATACCAAGGAGATGTTGGAGACCTTGTTATTTGAAAAAGAACTAGACTATGATAAATCCATGATCTCATCTAAATTCAATATGAATCATTTTTTTGAAAAGAATTTTTATCCCCTCAGTTTGTTTTATTTAGGGATGTTAACCATTAAAAATAAATTTAAGATGCACCTCCCTAATCTAACCATGAAGAAGATCTTCACAGAGTATTTTAATATAGTTGAAAATATAGAGGTATCTAAGGGCTATTCAGATATATTTGAGAGATTTTTAGCTGACACCGATATTGAAAAATTATTTCAAGGTTATTGGGATATATATGTAAAACAATTTCCTGCCCAGATATTCGATAAGATGAATGAAAACTTCTATCGGATAACCTTTTATGAATTATGTAGCCGATATCTATCTTATGATTTCACCTTATCTGTAGAAAATAATTACCCAAGTGGTCGAAGTGATTGGGAGATGCTAGGCAAGTTTCATACTAAATATAGGCATCAAAAGTATTTAATAGAATTTAAGTATTATTCGAATACAGAAGGGACAAGGTTAAAAATACTGAAATTAAAAGAGGCGTTTCAGGATCATATAGAAAAAGTGAAGGCCTATGAAAAGGATATCCAAAATCAGTTTCCATATTTCAAAATAAAGAGTTATTTGATCTATATTGTCGGGAATAAGGGATTTAAGTGTTTTGGAATACCTTTTTAGATGGAGTTACGTACAAAATACTCAAAAAAATTGGTCAAAAGGCCTTAATAAAACATCGGTTACTTAATGCCCAAAAAAGGAATAATAATTTCAGCGCAAGGGGAAAAATCTTTTTCTCAGCAACAGGTTACAAGTATTAAAAGAATGCTTGATGTTTACTTTCATCCCCAACTTACTGAGTTACCCTCGAAAGAATTCATTCATCTTTGCCAAGAGTACAAAATTGTTGGGGTAACAAGGAGGACAATTAAAGACATCGATAAGGATATTATTCAATCCCTACCAAGTCTGCAAGGACTGGCTATATATGCCACTGGATATGAATGGGTAGATCTTGATGTCTTAAATAAAACATCTTCATGCTAACCCAGATGACAAAAAATATGAGGCTCTTAAGGAAAAAATATATAATAAAGAATTTCTGAAAAAGGTACTTGCCTACGAGTCTGATCTTATTAGGTATATTCCTGAAGCAGAACTCCCTCTCCCTTTTAATCCTGAAGAATCATATCTTGTTTTAGGAATAATTAAATTATCAGATGCCCCAGAGAACTTAAAAGATGACAAATCGTTAATCTTAGGACTTATTTATAAAGACCCTAAAAATCTTGCCTATGTATCTCCTAGATTACAAGACGATTTTGATGTTGTTTCTGCAGCTGTTCAGTATAATGGAGAAACTCTTACCTTTGCCTCTGAAAGATTAAGGGATGATAAAAAAATTGTCCTAGAAGCTGTTAAGAAAAAAGATCCTATTAACGCATCTTATAGGTATAAGCGTGAATGTATCCTTGAAAATGTTTCCAAAAGACTCCAAAATGATGAAGAAGTAGTAATAGCTGCTGTCGAGAACTGTGGGGATAATCTCCAATATGCATCCTCTGAGATGCAAGATAATAAGGAAGTTATACTTACGGCTATAATAGAAAACAATTTATCATTTGAATATGCCTCAGAAAGACTCAAAATGGATAAAGAGATCATTCTAACAGCTCTTAATGGAAGAGCTTTTTATGTAGGACGTTGTACTAGTAATGGTGATAGTCTTAGTCCTTTAGCATATGTTCCTGATAGTTTAAAAACTAATCGTGAAATAATAATAACTGCCCTTAAAAATAATCCTAATGCAATTTCCTATGTGCCTAAAGAATTCTTAAATGATAAAGAAATTTTAATTACAGCCTTAAAAAGTTCAACGGAACAAAAAGAAGCTGAAGAGGTATTAACTTTTATTCCTGATAAATTGAAAGATGACAAAGAATTCATCGTAGAAATAATTAAGGGGAATTATGATACAGGATATTGGGGAGGACTAGGGGATGGATGCGAGGTTCCTCCTTGGCCTGGATATATAATACTTAGTGTTGCATCTACAAGGATAAAAGAAGATAAAAATTTTATTATGGCCGCAGTTCAAATTGCTGGAGAAGCATTGGAATTTGCCTCTCCAAAGCTCCAGGCTGATAAAGAAGTGGTAATGAAAGCTGTAGCTACTAAAGTATATTAGACATCTTTCCAAAATAATCTTGCGGGTGAGAAGACAAAAATCTTTGCTTCGTTCGTTGGAGTAGTCTTTTTGAATTTTCTAAGCTTGCTTCCCTAAATTGCCTAACTCGCTTCGCTCAAACAGAGGCAAT
>JAZDLJ010000087.1:0-2839 GCA_043802115.1 bacterium
TGATTATCTGTGTAGTACTAATGTTTACTACTGCTGGTTTTTCATGTTTAACAAGTTCAACAAAATTATTACTATACCCTCCATTAGAAATGTATCCTTTAGAAACATATCCTTTTTGAGCCTCTGTTTGAAGATTTTTAATCTCTTTCTTTGCATCTTTATATGACCAGGAAGTTGGGATAAAATTAAAATTAGAAGCAATTAAAATCCCAGCGAATACACAACTAACAGATATTATTGTGATAGTTATAATACTATATTTTTTTGTAAACATTGTATCTCTCCTTTTTACTTTGGATAAGAAAAAGTTGCTTTTTAACTTTTCCTTATCCAAAGTATTTTTTTAGTTTCTTTTCGTCTTTATACTTGCAACGACTATAGAATAGCTTATTTATTCTATAGTCGTTGCAAGTATCAGTCTAGGCTCTTTAAACGTCTGACAGGTTTCACATATCTGAAAGATCAAGCATCTTAACATACTAAAGAAGGTTGAGCCATTAATTTTGAATAAAAATAATACCGCTAAGATTTTTTTATGTCAAGAAATTTTTACTACAACACAGCAATTCTAAATTTGATTTTTTAAAGAATAAAAGTAAAAAAAGAAGCGCTTGCGACATAAGATAAAATAAAAAGGCTATTTTATCTTATGTCGCAAGCGCTTCTAAAATATGAGGGATCAGTTGTTTTTTTCTTGAAAGCAGCCCTTTTGCATAATAAACATTAGGCTCAATCTTTTCATAACCAAAATAATCGGCAAGATATTCTTTTCCTGCACACAGGATATGACTTCCACCTTCAACTACATCGCTTACCATTAAAATAGAGAGTAAATAACCATAATTATCAGCTAAAGTTTGTAATTCCTCCACTAATTTATCTTTTAAATCTATTAGTAGAGAATTACCAATTACCTCTATTTGGCCAACACCAAACTTTCCAGGTTTTCCTTCATAGACCTTAAAATCATTATTGATAATCTCCTTAACAGAAAGAAGGCTTATAGAAGAACCCGCAGTGAATAAATCAGAGCCGAATTGTAAGACGTCTATATTAGCTGTCTTTCCAAGCCAATCAGCCATTTCTTTATCTTCATGGGTGGTAGTTGGTGATTTAAAAAGCATAGTGTCAGAAAGTATTCCTGAAATCAACAAACCAGCTATGTTTGGGGCTGGATTTTTCTGGATCGATTTAAAAAAACGGGCAATAATTGTACATGTACTTCCCACTGGTTCATTAATAAATCGAACAGGACGAACGGTCTGAATATCACCCAATCTATGATGATCGATAATCTCTACTAGCTCTGCCTCTTCAATGCCATCGATAGCCTGGCTTTTCTCATTGTGATCTAAAAGGATTACCCGTTTTCGCTGATTTTTTAACAGATCTGTACGCGTAATGACTCCTTGAAAATTTTTTTCCTCATCCAGAACAACCAGACCTCTATTCTCTGCCTGGATTATCTTTTCCTTAATCTCAACCGATTTATCTTCAGGATTTAAGAATTCATGAACCTCCTCAGCAACCATTCCTACAGGGATAGCTAAACGAGCAAGATAAGCAGTTGTTGCTGTATCATATGGAGAAAGTAAGATGTATACATTATTATCTTCAGCGAGTTTTAAGATATCATCTCTTACAGGTAATCCACCAGTAACAATAACAGCAAAGGCCTTTAGGTCAATAGCCAATCTTTGAATGTTATATCGGTCACCAACAATTATTATAGGTAAACAGGTCTCTTTTGTCTTAAGCACATGATGAGTAAAGGCACCTGCTTCCATTCCTCCAATCATAAATCGAGCAGGAAATACCTCGTTAGAATTAACTCCAACTAATAATTGGGCATTAATTCCTCGAACTAAGGCATTAATAGAAACAGGCAGAGAATCTGATTGATTTTCGTAATGAAGAATATGTCTGGCTAAACATGCAAAACTTAGAACGCCCTGAACCTTTTTAATACTATCATCTGTAAAAATCGGCACAAGATGAAGTCCATCATTTTTAAATATCTCTACTGCCCTTCGTAATGGCTCTCCTGGACTAAGGGAAATGACCTCTTTGGTCATAATATCCTTTGCTCTTATATAAAGATCGGGGATAAAGTTAGGTGGATCAATATGAAACCTTTCAAGGACAAACTTCGTTTGAGGATTTATATTTCCACATCGAGCAGGGATAATATCTTTCTCTCCATAAATTTCTCTTCTAAAATCAGCATATGCCAGACTAGAACAAATAGAATCAGTGTCAGGATTTTTATGACCAATAAGTATTGTAGACATTAATATCGATACCTCGCCTTCCCCTTCCTACGCCAACTTCCTGTTATTATACCTATTATCCAACCTATAAATAGAATACCTCCTCCTATACCAAACCACATCTGCTCCTGGTAATCTTTGAGCTTAAAATTTTCTTCTTTTATTTTTTTTAGCTCTGCTTGATTGCTTTCAACTGAAGCAACATACTTCTTCAATGATTCGTTCTCATCATTAACCCTTTTAATAGACTCGGTTTGTTCATTAATCTTGTCAGTTAAAGTTGTTATTTGTTCAATTAATGGCTTTTCATCTTTAAGGCAACTACCTATGACCCATCCTTTCTCGTCTTTAGTTGTTCGAATTTGATACCATCCTTTTTCTTCACTTAAGATTGTTACAGCATCTCCTGATTTTATTTTAGCAATAACCTTTTGATCAGTATTTGGGCCACTTCTGACATTTATCACGTTTGTTTCTATAACATACATGGTACTAGCAGATGCCCCTTTTATTAAAAAAAAAATCATAATTAATGCAATACCTACTGAAGTAAAAAAAAGTTTATTCAT
>JAZDLJ010000142.1:0-8999 GCA_043802115.1 bacterium
AAAAAAAATTGCCCTGAACATTATTACCTTACTTTTTGAAGAGGATACGAAGCAAACTTAGAAAATTCAAAAAGACTACTTCAACGAACGAAGCAAAGATTTTTGTCTTCTTACACCCTGTAAGATTATTTTGGAAAGAAATCTATTATATTGTACTTAATTTTTGGGCTGAGAGTCAAGCTCTTTAGTGTAGACATGTTCACTAGGTTCATCCACCCATACTGCTAGCCGTCCAATAAGAATACCCTTGATTTCTAACTCTTTCAAGACTTGAAGGGCAAAGCGGCCGCTTGGTTCTTGGTCAAATTTTAGGATTAATGGTTTCATCAGAAATCTCGTTCTTAGTTCGTTGTTCTTGGTTTTTTGTTCTGTACAATACTCAAATTATTTACCATGCTCTTTTGAAGAGGATACCAAATTACATTGATTAAAAGGAAAGGACTAAGGAAGTTATAAGATATAAATTGTTATGTTTAGTATTCTTTGGAGGAACCGAGCTATAATTATCCGTAAAACAAATTTTAAATGATAATTTTTTAGTAAGAGAGGTAGTAAAGATTGTCTCAGAATACAACCTATAATTAGTAAAATTATCAAAGAAAGGATAAATTAGAACATTCTCTGAAATTTTTGATTTTTCAAATAGGTCTTTTTCAAAAAATAGTCTGGGAATCAATACTCCTTCATCAGTATCATTTGTAGCATCGTTATACTCTGTATGTTCCCATCCAATAGCTATTTCCGTCATTAACTTTGTATCAGGCAAATCATAAAACCAATACCCTAGTCCTGTTGCTGGAGTGGTTCTATAGTCAACATGTGCAAACTTGTCATGTTCTGTTTCAATTCTATAAAAATTGTACCACATTTTTGTCTCTCCAAGACTAAAGGCGTACCGTCCCATTCCGTCCCATTTTTGTCCATTCATTTTATTATTAGATGAGGAATAAAATACCTCTCCTTTTAATGTCCATTCATCAATATGCTTTTTGTTTCTGTTAATATAAAGGTTACTATTTAATTGTCGAGATTGAGTATTACCATGTGTGGATATGAATCCTCCTGCTAGTTCTCTCTTCCAAATAATCTCATTTTTTTTTACTTCTGATAATGTATCATTTTGAGATGTTGCAATATCATTTTCTTTCAAATTTACTACCTTATCAATTGAATTCTTACTTAATGTAAGATTACCTATCATTTCAGTAAGTATAGAAATATTTTTTTCATTTTCTTCAATAATTTCCCCTGTTAATTTATCTCCATTCTTCAAATAAATTTCAGTGGCAAACACAGGAGAATTATGAATTAGACAGAAGGATATTGTTATAAACATTATGACTAATTTTCTATTAGAAATAGAATTCATTTACGATTTCTCCTAATGAATGAAACAAAGATGTTCTAATCCCATCAGATAAATTGTAATTATTTTTCTGAAAATGTATAGAGTCAGATCAACAAATAAGTTGAAATGAGAATTGCTCCATAACTTTAAGTTAGTCTTGATTACTTTTATCAGAAGAGTTATATTTACCACATATTAAATCTATTGGCAATGTTATAATACTCCAACTTATGTTTTTATAACTAATTGTATTAATTAAATATAGTAGAATAAAGTAAAAAGTAGCAAAGGCACTGAGGCACAAAGGCACAGAGGAAAAACAAAAAAACTTTAAAAACTTTGTGCCTATGTGCCTTAACCTACTGATCTTTAACTAACCTAACAGGTCTTACCTAGGCTAATAGTTACCAAAAAAAACCTAAGTTGGAGTAGTATAATTAAATTAATTTTTTTTAGAATTTATATTCCCCCCCATAATTATAGATGCAAAAATAAGACCAATTATTAAAAATTCAGATTAATATGAATTTACAGTAAATTGTCTAGTTTGACCAAGCTATACTTATCAAAAATACTGCGTAAAATAACGCAGCGTGCGTATTTTTACGCAAGAGAAATTCGATACAAATTTACAAAATCATGGGTTTCGCTCAATTTGAGCATTATGGCTCAATTTTTCAAGTTGCCCATTCACCGTCTCTTCATACTTTTTTTCATCCACTCCTCTTCTTCTATCTTTTCCTCTCCTTCTTTTTTCTTGTCTTCCTGACTTCCTGTCTTCTTATCTTCTATCTTTTCCTCTCCTTTCCTTCCCCTCCACTCCTGATCCAACTTCGAAGTATCACCCCCATCTGTAATATGCGGGGTAATCAGGATAATCAACTCTGACTTCTGTAATCCTCTGGCCTTTGATTGAAAGAGGAGGCCAAGACCAGGGAGACTTGATAAAAGCGGTATCCCTAAACTCCCTTTCCTTTTCTCTTCCTTGATTAGTCCACCTAGGATAACTGTTGCCCCATCCTTGATCTTGATTATTGTTTCAGCCTCAGCAGTCTCAACTATTGGGACAACACTTCCTAATGCAGTTTGAATACTTTCTCGTACTGAACTTACCTCTGGTTTAATCTTGAGGGTTATAAAATTATCAGCATTAATTGTTGGGGTAATATTGAGTTTTACCCCAACATCAATAAATTGAACAGATTCAGAGGTGATTGTGCTTGTCTCGGCCTGACTCAGGGATTGAGTAATATAAGCCTCTCTTGCCCCAATCATTATCTTAGCCTCATTATTATCTAAGACCATTATCCTGGGACGAGATATGACCTCTGTCTTCCCATACGAGTCAAGAAAGTTAAAGATTATATTATATTTGTCCCTCTCCATAATCCCCAGGTTCATCTCTAATCCAGAAGTCTTTACTGAATTCTGTAAAGGTATGCTTATGGGGAACGAACCTTTTAAGGCTAGCTCACCAGATAACCTTTCCCAGTTTATTCCTCGTTGATGTTCGTCCCTCAAGGAGACCTGACAGATTTGTGCCTCAATAAAGACCTCCTTTGAAGGTGTATCAAGCCTTTTTATCAATAATTTTATCTCTGCGATTCGATCAGGTAGATCACTAATTATTACTCGGTTGACCCGCTCATCTATCTGTAATTGTCCAATCCCTTTTGTTATAGCCGCTTCAAGATTTCCCTTGATATCCTTAGCTGTTGTATTATGTAATTGGATAAAGGCTGTATTTAATGGCCGGTCGAGTTCCTTGATCATATCTTCTAAGAGCTGGATTGATTCAGGGGTATCAGTAATTATAAGTGTGCCTGTAGATTCATCTACTGTGATCTTACCAATATCTGATCTAAGTTGCTCCAGGATGGTCGCAAGGGTTGAGGGTTTTGCATATTTTAATCTTATTAGGGCCATTTCCCGATTATCAGTATATTTTTTCCCATAAAGGGCCTGATATTCATTCGCAGTCATTACATAGACAATATTTCCTTTCTTATCCAGGGCAAGATTTTGACTCTTGATGATAATATCCAGGGCATCCTGTGGGGTAGTCTTGTTTAGGCAGATGCTTATCCTCCCAGTAACTCCCTGGGTAGGAACAATGGTCTGATCTGTCTTTAAAGAGAGCAGGTGAAGTACCTGGATGATATCTATCCCCTTAAAATCCAGGGTGATCTTTCCATCCTCTATTGGAATATCTTCTTCGAGGAAGGGGGCTTGAGCTGAATCATCCACTTCAGGCTCAGTGGTAAACTTGGCTTTTTCAGGTAAGGCAATTGGATTAGGAGGTTGACCAGAAGACAGATTCATCCCAGTATCAGGGGTTGCACCTGGCCCCATCATAGGCGCTGGCCCCATTCCTCCGTTGGGATTAAGAGGATTATGTCCATTCCCAGATGGTCCAATGTCAGGCCCTTTCCAGGCCTCTGGAGGCGCTGGAAATGGCGATGAATTACTATTATTATCAGTAGGATTTTCTTCAGGGGTAGCTAAGGCCCTTTGAACCTTTACAAAAAAAGAAAAGGCGAAGAGCAATGAGAGGAAAAGAACGGTTATCCACTGATAAGGTCGGTTTTTTTTATGATCGTCTTTTAGCATAATTACTTTCCAAATAACAGGTTAGTCCTTTGCAAAAGTGACAATGATTAACCAACGCTCATTAAAATTTCCTGATTATATCGGATTTAGGGGAGCAGTTTTCCTAAATCCGATATAATCAGGTTTTGCTTTAGCCCTGAAAGGGCGTTATGTATCAGCCCAGGGCTAGTATATAACGCCCTTTCAGGGCTAACAACTTAAAAAAATTCGAGAAGATACAAATTAATTGCCTCCCCTAAATCCGTTATAACCAGAAAATTTCGAATTTGTTTTTTTATTTGCCTCTCTATAGTACTCCAACTTAGGTTTCTCCAAGTGATTGTGTTAGTTAAAATCAGTATGTTGCAAAATTAACTTACATTACCTCAAAAAAACCTAACTTGGAGTAGTACATAAACCTATCCCAAAATTCAAAAAAAACTGAATTTTAGGATAGGTTTACAACCCGCGGCGTTATAAAGATAATCAATTCTGTCCTCTTTTCTCTACCAGCGTTGGATCCAAAAACTGCTCCTAAAAAAGGGAGTTTTGATAGGACAGGTATACCTGTTCGATTTTTTTGTTTCTCCTCCCTTATTAAGCCCCCTATCATTACCGTAGAGCCATCTTTTACCTTAACCATAGTCTCAACCTCGGCAAGTTCTACCAGGGGGATAGTGCTACCCAGGGCAGTAGTAAGAATTTCTCGAACGGAACTTATCTCTGGCTTGATTTTTATGGTTATAAAGTTATTCTCATTAAGTTGAGGGGTAACATTGAGGGTAACCCCTATATCTATAAATTCAACAGATTCAGAGGTTACTGTGCTTCCTCCTGACTGACTCTGTGTCTGACTAATATAAGGAGTCTTATCTATCACCTTAATCTGTGCCTCTTGATTATCTTTAGACATGATCTTGCTACTTGTAATAATATTAGCTTCGCCATATGCCTCCAAAAGCCTCAGAACCCCGGCTAACTTATCCTCAGGGATATTTCCAAACTGTAACTTCAAATTTGCCGTAGAGATATCTTCTAAGGTTTGGAATGAAGGCTTTGCTGGAAAAGTACCTTTAAGATCTAATCCTCCTTCAGCCTTTTCACTAAGAATTGTTTCCCATTCAACACCTCGTTGGTGTTCATTTGTCAAGGCTATCTGGCAAACCTTAACATCCATTAATATCTCTTTAAGGGGGATATCAAGGCTTGTAATAATTCTGGAGATCTTATTTATCCTCCCAGAAAAATCTGTTACTATAATTCGGTTAGTTCGTTCATCTATCTGTAACTTTCCAACCCCCTTGGTCAATTCTGATTCAATTTTTTTCTTTATTTCCTCAGTCCGGGCATATCTTAGATTATAAGTCAGGGTGTCCAGTGGGCGATCTAATTGCCAAAAAGTCTCTTTTATTAATTTTAGATTTTCTGGCAGATCCATTATAAAGATAGTCCCACTTGCTGGATCAACACTAATCTCTCCTATACTTGATTTTATCTCAGCCAAAAAGTTTTTTAGAGTCGAAGGCGAGGCGTACTTGATATCCAAAACAAGAAGCTCCCTATCATCCCGATATTCTCTGCCATAGAGGGTCTTGTATTCATTTTGGGTCATGACATAAAACAGGTTATCCCTTATCTCTATAGCTAGGGAATATATCTTTAGGACAATATGGAGGGCCTCTTCAGGGGTAACATTGTGGATAAATAAGTTGACCTTGCCTGAGACCTTATTGGTTGGGACAATGGTAAAGCCTGTTTTTAGAGAGATCAGTTTAAAAAAATCAGCTATATTTATCCCCCTTAAATCAAACAACACCTTTTCTTCTGAGGATAATACTTGTTTTTGGTTCGGTTCATCGTTCTTAGTTCTTTGTCCTTGGTTGGGGGGGGGGATTTTTTCATTCTCCTTTATGTCTTTTTTAGACATATCTGCCTCATCTGAAATTATCAACGGCTGGTTGTCAGTTGTTAATTGTTGAGCGCCTACTGACAAGGGCTCCAGGATGATAATAATTACAAATGTTAGGGTAAGTATTAATTTTTTCTTCCTTTTGAACATGGTGATATTTCGCCCTACTTTAGACTAAACGTTCTTCCATCCTTGGTGCTTAAGAGGACACTATTTCTAAAGATATTTTTAACTCGATAATTAAGAAAGGCGTCTCCCTTAGAGAGAAAATATGTCCGTGAATTCTTACTATACTCAATCATGGCCTCTGGTTTTTTCGACCAAATGATACCCACCATCTTTAACTCCTTGATTGTACTCTCTGTGATAGGATTGATCTCTTTTACTTCTTCTTTTTCCTCAGTAAAGGGTAGGGAAAAGATATTTTTGTTTTTTAGTATTGCTAGATAATTATTGAGAGGTGGGAAGACCTTATCCATAATATCCTCAGGTTCTTTAAAAATAGGAGGTTTCTCCCATTCCAACAGATTGAATTGTTTATCCAATTTTGTACTGCTTTTATAAAAATCTAAACTTAAGAGTAGGAATATGATAATTACTACTAAAAATAATATCTTATTTATAATTTTAATGCTTAATTTGTTGCTTAATGAGGTTATTTTAATATTGCTGCCCTTATTTAAAAAGTTTTTTAGGCTTAGCAGCTTATTTTGTTTAGGATGATCTTTTGGTTGAATTTGCTCTTCGCTAACCTTTTTCTGAGGGTTACTCCTAAAATTAAGCTTAATCCTTGATTCAGGAGGTTGGGTTAGATTAACCCTTTCTGCGCTGGGTCTTAATGCAGAAGGGGTATCCTGGGTATCCTCATTTTTTGGGGTCGCCTTTTCTTTTGTAAACTCAGGATTTTTTATTATTTCTGATATCTTTTCTTCAGCCAGGGATCTCATTTTTCCCATCTTTTTGTCTTCTCTCTTCTAAAGTATCTCCTGATACTCGTTGTTTTTTCCCCAAACCTTCAAATTAGCTATAGCCTCGTCCGTTAGTTCTCGATCTACCTTTTCTCTTTCATGAACAAGCATTAGGAGTAGGGATTCATGACAGATATTATTAATCTTGCGTGGATGTCCTTTACTATAATGATAGATGTCATCAATCGCCTCATTTGTAAAAAATAGATCATGGAGATCATCTCTTAAACTTGCTCGACGAAATCTAAATTTAATCATCTCTTCTGTTTCAATTCTGTTTAAAGGATCAATGGTGTCTCTATAGGTAATTCGATCTGTAAAGTTTTCCATCTTTTTTAAGGTCTGAAGGAATTCCATTTGACCTAACAAGATCAACTGGAGTAATTTATATTGATTACTTTCATAATTTAAGAAAGTCCGTAATATTTCTAAGGTATGTTGGGGCATTTTTTGGGCCTCATCAATAATCAAGACAACATTTTTTTCATTTTCAAATACCTCCTCAAATAAATAATTTTTAATAGCATCTTTATAATCAAATAATAAATTGCTACTACAACTTGATTCTTTATAATAAGACATATCTATCTTAAAGATTCTTACTAGATGTTCTAAAAATACCCTCTCTGATTCATAAGCTGGGTCTAGGATCATGTGAGAGATCAAGGTCTGGTCAGAACTTAGTCTTTGAAATAGCTTACGGGATAGGGTTGTTTTACCTGTCCCGATATTACCTAAAACAACGCAGAGACCTTGACGGTTTTCGATCTCAAGAAGGAGACGATTTAGGACACTATTATGTTTGCTTGATTGATAAAAAAAATCAGGGTCAGGACTGCTAGAGAATGGTTCTTTAATTAATCCGAGCTTTTTTAGGTATTGCATAGGCGCTCTCCTTTTAACACAAACAAAAGGTATAAAGTAGTTTTTTCACTTTATACCTTTTGTTTGTGTTGTTTTTTAGTGTAGAGTTGTCATGGAACCAAAGTGACTCACGTTTGTGACTAAAATTTACTGTTTTATTAGTTATGCCCAGAAAAAAAATAGTTTAAACTTGATGATTGAATTGTAGAGCAGAGGCTGAAAAATTGCCTCCTTTTGTAATTTGTAGCCAAAAATAAATTCTGCTTATATCGGATTCAGGGGAGTAGTTACCCTAAATCTCCAGCAAAATTTCGACCTGTGCAATTAACCCCAGGATTGTTCCTACAAGATAAAAAAATAAACTTTACTCAGTCTGCGTAATTTTACGCAGACTGAGTAAAGTTACACAGTCTGACCTAACAGAAAGAGAACGGTCTTTATAGGTAACTTATTATAAAGAATAAGAAAAGGACATCTGAGTATTTTGGCATTAGTTTTGCATTATTGTTTATTAGGTGGGAAAAAAACTAAAAAGAGGAAAAAAGAGTGTTCTGAAAAATATAAATTATAACCTTATGAAATATTAAGGGGAGAGGAGGGTAAAGAAATGCTTAAGAAAAATTTTAATATCTATGTTATCCTTTATTTGCTTTTAGGATTCTGTTTTACAGGGATAGGTTGGGCTGAGGATGACGACAAACCATTAGAATCTGGAAATGCGCCCAACGTAATGATTATCTTTGATAATTCAGATTCTATGGGAGAGAGTACAAGTTATGAAGGTTATCCATCATGTTCTGGAGGGAATTGTCCTAACAGTAAACTCTATCAGGCAAAGAAAGCCCTCCAGAATCTTCTTAGGAGTGATAAGATTAAGAACTATTCTGATACGAGTTACAAATATAACCTCAATCTCGGATTTGCCACATACATGTCAGCAAAAATTCCCAGGGTTAGGGCGAAATACAGGAGACAAGATGGTGGAAGTTCTTCCACAACCCTGTGGTGCGGCGGGGAATGTAATTGTAATGGCTACTATATAGATATTAAAACCTTTGATAATTGTTCTCCACCTCAACCATGGCAGAAGACTTATTGTGATGGTACCCAGGAAACTATTTCGGTTTTTCTGCAATCTGTGACCAAAAAAGGTAAAAAAAAATATTTATTAAGTTGGGGACTCTGTCCCCAAACCCCTGGAATTTATCGCTTTATGGAATATTATAGATAAATAAATCATATCGTCAGGGTTTAATTAGCGCCCTTCGGGCGGACTCTATTTTGCCCCGAAGGGACAACTCATAAACTGCTCCAAAGGAGC
>JAZDLJ010000143.1:0-9161 GCA_043802115.1 bacterium
CAAACAGAGGCAATTTTACGGGAAGCTGTACTAAGAAAATTTACAAAAAGCCTACTAATAACTCACTACAGCAAAATTTTTGTCTTCTCTTACCTTTAGATACTTAGAGAATACGGTATTTATTTTGGAAAGATGTCTATTTAAAAAGGAGGCCCAGATGAAAAGAAAAAAATTATTAATCTTAATATTACCTTGCATCCTACTCTTGGGAACAACGATTTTTTCGTGTCATATCAAAAAGTCTATTCCTGTACCAGAGATACCTCCAAAGCCTATAGTTGAAGATATCCCTAAAGCAACAGACTTTTCTATGAAATTATTCCCTTGTCCCAAAAAATTACAACCAAACGTTGAATTTTGGGAGAAGATTTATTCACAATATACTACAAAAGAATGGGTAATGCATGATAGTTATGATTTAAGGATTATCTATGAAATTGTCAATATTAAGGATATTGCTTGTAAGAAGGGATTAGAAAAGAAAAGAGCGGCGGCAAAAAGGCGACAATATAGAAATATATTAGACTCTATTATTAAAAAACAGGCATCAAATCTTACCCCTGAAGAAGAGAGGGTATTAAATCTTTTTCAAGACAAAACCCCTTCTCGCTTAGAAAAGGCAAAATATACTATAAGATTCCAATTAGGTCAGAAGGATCGTTTTATCCAGGGAATCAAGTATTCTTATCGATATCTAGAGTATATGAAGAATATGGCAAAGAAAATGGGTGTCCCTGAAGAAGTTGTATACATCCCGCATGTAGAATCGTCATTTAATTACAGGGCATACTCAAAGCTTGGCGCTGCTGGGATATGGCAATTAACAAGACCTACCGGTAAAGAATATCTAACAATCGATGATCTTTATGACGAACGACGAGATCCTCTAATTTCGACGAAGGCAGCAATTCGTCATTTGTCAAGAAATTATAAGTCTCTAAAATCATGGCCGTTGACTGTTATGGCCTATAATCATGGAGTAGGAGGTATAAAAAAGGCGATAAAAAAACTTGGGACAAGAGACTTTGCCAAGATTATAACGAGATATAGAAATCGAAATTTTCGATTTGCTTCTCGTAATTTTTACTGTGAGTTCTTAGCGGCTTCTAAAATTGCCAGGGATTACAAACAGTACTTTGGTGAATTAGATATCGAGGAGATTCTTAAATTCCAGGAATATCATTTAAAAAACAAGACATTGCTCCAGGATCTCCTTGTCCATACAAAACTATCTACAAAGATTATTAAGCGATATAATCCTTCCCTTGTAAAACGGGTTCTCTTATCGAGGAATTATCTACCGCAAGATTTTATTTTAAAACTCCCAGCAGGTAATGACTATAAATTAGATGATTTTTTTAAGGCCTATATCCCTTCTTCACCATTACCTGATGTGATAGAACCTGTTATCACCCCACCTACACCTCCAATAGCAGGCTCTCAAAAGGGCATACTATCAAGTTATGAAGAATATGAAAAGAAATATGACTTTATTAAAATTGATGGTCAATATGGCTGGCTTAAGGTAAACATTGATGAAACAATAGGCCACTATAGTGATTGGGCTGACATTAGTGCTCAAGAGATCAGAAAGTTAAATAAGATGAAGCACTCTTCCCTTCAGCTTGGAAAGATTATTAAGGTATGTTTAGATAAAGTAGATAAAGGACATTTTATTCAAGCAAGGATAAAATTTCACCAAGATAGAGAAGAAAAATTCCTTGGTAAGTTTATTATCAAAGAATTTCAGGAATATAAAATTCTAAACGGTGATAATCTCTGGTATCTATGCAAGAAGAAATTTAATTTACCACAGTGGTTACTTTTAGGATATAATGATCATATTAATTTTTCCAGATTAAGCCCGGGCATGAAGATATTTGTCCCTATAGTTGTAAAAAAGTAGGTTATGCCTGCAACTACTATAAAATAGCTTTTTTATTTTATAGTAGTTGCAGGCATAACCTTTATTTTTCAATTTTTGGAAAAATGTCCTGATTATACAGGATTTAGGGGAGCGAACCTAAATCCTGTTGACGACTTTATCAGCAAGAAAAAAATCGAAATAAAAAAAGTATCCTCTTCAAATTTCATGGTAACTAAATTAAGTTAGAATTTAACCAGGTTTAGTTTTTAGCCCTGAACATTATTACCTTACTTTTTGAAGAGGATACTAAAAAAAGACAATTTACCTATTCAAGGTATAGTTATCTTAACTTATATAGATTTTCAGAAAAATAATTACGATTTATTTGATGAGATTAGAACATCTCCTATCATTTTGTAACTATTTTTCTGAAAATCTATAGTAATTATGCAATTTATCCCCTAGAAAAAGGCAAATCCACCAGGCGATCACCCCCCCTAAGACATCGATTGCATAATGGTACTGACAATATACTGTCGAGATAATAAGCAAAAGAACATCAATAGTGAGAATAATCTTTAATTTGGGTAAGTAGCGATAGACAAAGGTTAAGATTAAGAGGGATACTGCTACATGGGAGCTAGGGAAGGCTGCGCCACCTTTTTCTCCATATTTATAGATTAGTCCCATTATTGAACCAAAAAGACCTTGAGGCTTTGGTAATCCCCAGACAGGTGGGCCAATAACAGGTAGGATAATAAAGATTGTATAACAGAAATAGAAAATTAGACAGAGATCATTCATAAAATGGAGTAGATAATCCTTGTTTTTATAATAGAGGAGCAGTGGTATAGTTATAATGAGGATATAAAAGCTAAAATAGGAGGCAAAAAGGATCTCTTTGATAACAAAGTAATTAAACTTTTTAATAAGCTCCAGGCTAGGTTGAAAGCCGAAGATCAGGTTTTCTATCTTCTGAAAGGTTGTGTCTAAGTAATTTTTAAAGATGATTCTATTGAGTATCGATGACTCTTCATAAAAAAAGGTAAATATAATAATGGGATAGCAGTAACGCAAGAGAAGGGGTTTGGGAAAAAAGGTGATTATTAAAATAAGAATAGTCCCAAAGAGATGAAGTAATAATATTGTCTTGGCAGAGGGAACTTGATGGTAAGAGAATAAAATAAAAAGGGATACTATCAGAAGATATCCTAATGTAAGAAAATCAAATAAAAGGAATTTGTTTAGCCATTTTTTGTCCCATATTTTAGACTTAAATAATGTTAAATTCATGTCCAATTTTTTCCATATGAGACAAGACAATGTCTATCTGTTCATCAGTATGGGTGGCCATTAGACTAAATCTAATTAATGACTCATTAGGTGGGACAGCAGGTGGAACTACTGGATTTACAAAGACACCTCTTTCTTCTAAAATCTTTGCAATCTTAAAGCAGGTAAATGTCTCTAATACTTTTACTGGAATAATTGGGGTTTCACATCTCCCTGTGTTAAATCCTAATTCTTTTAATCCATTTAATAATCTTTTAGTATTATGCCATAATTTTTCTATCCTCTCAGGTTCATTTTTCATAATCTTAATAGCAGCCATTACAGCCGCAGTATTAGCAGGTGAGATGCTGGCACTGAAGATTAATGCCCTTGAATGATGTTTGAGATAATCAATAGTAAGTTTATCAGAGGCAATAAAACCACCAAGAGAGGCCAGGGATTTACTAAATGTTCCCATAATAATCGGAACCTTATCGGTAAGACCAAAATGATCACTTGTACCAGAACCATTTTTGCCTAAAACGCCAAGGGCATGGGCATCATCCACCATAACCGCTGCCTTATATTCTTCTGCAAGCTTTACAATCTTATCTAAATAAGCGATATCGCCTTCCATACTAAAAACTCCATCAACCACAATCAACTTCCCACTTTCCAGGGATAGAGTAGAAAGAACCTTTTGTAAGCAATCCATGTCATTATGTTTAAATCTTAGAGACTTTCCGAGACTGAGCAAGCATCCATCAACAATACTAGCATGATCAAATTTATCAATTATAACATATTCGTTTCTTGCTACGAGGGCAGCTATTGTACCTAAATTACTTTGGAAACCTGTTGAATAAAGTAGGGCTGCCTCTTTTCCAACAAGATCTGCTAATTCTTCTTCTAGTTCAATATGAATGTCTAGTGTTCCATTTAGAAACCTGGAACCAGCGCATCCAGTGCCATATTTTTCAATAGCAGCAATAGCAGCTTTTTTTATTTCAGGGTGGTCGGTAAGGCCTAGATAACTGTTTGAACCAAACATCAGGACTTTTTTATTGCTATTTTTTAGGATAACTTCTGTGCTTTGAGAGGTAGAAATTGGTCTAAAATATGGATAAAGCCCAAGAGATCTTATCTCTTCTGCTTCTATAAAGGAATGAACCTTATTAAATATAGGAAGGTTTGTTTTGTTGGACATTTAGAAAAAATTATAATATTCTTTATTTATTTTGGATTATTGGCACTGATCCTGTTAAATGGATAACCTTATTAATAGCAAGTCTGCAGAACTCTTTGTTTCGCTTGTTATTACTAAAAACTTGTTACAACAAATTTCTGTACCCATGTTATCTTCTGGAGAAATAGGATCTCTTTAACTGAATCGGTGTCGATTAATTACTTAGTTTGATAATAATATACTTAATTAAAAAAAAATTCAAGAGCGTATTTCTTCCCGAAATCCGTTATTGACATAATTCTTTGGAAATGTTATAAAAGTCCTTTCCAGTTTAGTTGGGTAAGTATACTATACTACTCTAACTTAGGTTTTTCTTGGTAACTATTAGCCTAGGTAAGACCTGTTAGGTTAGTTAAAGATCAGTAGGTTAAGGCACAAAGGCACAAAGTTTTTTTTGTTTTTCCTCTGTGACTCTGTGCCTTTGCTACTTTTTACTTTATGCTACTATATTTAATTAATACAATTAGTTTGAAAAACCTAAGTTGGAGTAGTATAAAAGAGAGGTATAGTAAATGGAGATTCATTTTACAAGAACAAATGGAATAATTGATGATAAGGTAGAAGAACTAATAGGTATTATTGGAGGGATCAAAGATCCCGACCTTATCAGAGAAATGATTTTATGTAGTTTAAAGGCCGGGAGTGAAAATCCTTATCGGGCGGATATAAAACTAATGAATAGTACTTTAAAAGAGATGCGCTTTACCTCAAAGATATTCGGAAACTATCGGGATAAAAGAAAGGTAAGCATTTTTGGCTCTGCCAGGACATCCCCTGATGCTCCAATCTATAAAAAGGCTAAGGCATTTGGTAAGTTACTTGCTGAAAAGGGATATATGGTCATAACTGGAGGTGGGGGGGGGATCATGCAGGCAGCAAATGAGGGGGCAGGCTTTGAAAATTCCTTTGGTATAAATATTAAGTTGCCTTTTGAACAGAAACCCAATCCAGTTGTAGCTAATAATCCAAGATTTATTACCTATAAATATTTTTTTAACAGAAAAGTTGCCTTTATAAAAGAGGCTCATGCCCTTGTCCTCTTCCCTGGAGGATTTGGTACCTTTGATGAAGGGATGGAGGTCTTGACTTTAGCCCAAACAGGAAAAAGGGACCCTATTCCACTTATTTTAATAGATGAAGACGATCAAAGTTTTTGGGGGAGTTTTAATAAATTTTTAGAAAATGGCTTATTAAAAAATCATTATATTAACATAGAAGATTTTAAATTGTTCAATATAACAACAGATATAGAAGAGGCGGTAAGTATAATTGATAATTTTTATAGAAACTACCATTCTATGAGGTTTGTTGAGGATGTTTTAGTAATAAGATTAAAGCATTCATTGAGTGAAGAAAATCTAGATACCTTACAAAAAGAATTTGAAAAGATACTTATCCCGAATTCAAAATTTGTTCTTACAGGTGCTTATCCAGATGAACTTGATGAACCCGACTTAACAGGGTTTCCAAGATTATCTTTTAGGTTTAATTATAAGGATTTTGCGTTGTTGAAGGATTTGATTAATAGGATTAACAGTTTTACAATAGACATAAAGTAGCTTTTTTACTTTATGTCTGTTGTAAAACTTTTTTTTTTGATTTTTAAGTAATAAGGTATCCTCTTCAAATTTCATGGTAACTAAATTTAACCAGGTTTTGTTTTTAGTCCTGAAAGGGCGTTATATACTAGCCCAGGGCAACGCCCTGGGTGAGGAATCATCATAATTATCAAGCCCTGTCAGGGCGAAATAAAAAAGGAAACACTATCCGTTAATTTATTTCGCCCTTACAGGGCTTAAAAATGTTTGGGTAATTTTTTCCCAGGGCGTTGCCCTGGGCTGATATATAACGTCCTTTCAGGGATAAAGACTAAAAAAAAATTGCCCTAAACATTATTACCTTACTTTTTGAAGAGGATATGTCTCGTTTGCTTGAAAATTATCTCTTTGATTCGCCAGGATCGCAGATAGAATTTTGATTTTTGGGAGGAGTAATAGGTTTATGGAAAGAAAAACATCTGTTGTCAACAACCTGGAAAAAATAGCCAGGGAAATCCGTATCGATGTCCTTCAGATGCTTACTGAAGCAGAATCAGGACATACAGGCGGTTCTCTTTCTGCAATAGAGATTATCACTGCTTTATACTTTAATAAGATGAAACATGATCCAAAGAACCCCGGTTCTCCAGAAAGGGATATCTTTGTCTTATCCAAAGGTCATGCTGCGCCTGCGCTTTACGCTGCTTTAAGTAAGTCTGGTTACTTCCCATGCTCAGAGTTAAAAAGTTTACGTAAATTAGGATCACTTTTACAAGGCCATCCTTGTAGTTTTATCACCCCAGGGGTTGATGTTACTACAGGTTCGCTTGGACAAGGATTATCCTTAGCTAATGGTATCGCCCTCGCAGCTAAACTAGACAAACAGCCCAAAAAAGTATATGTCTTACTTGGTGATGGAGAGGTTCAGGAGGGTCAGGTTTGGGAGGCAGCCATGAGCGCTGCTCATTATAAATTGGATAATATTTGTGCGATTATTGATAAAAATGGGCTACAGATTGATGGTCCTACTAGTGAGGTAATGAATGTAGAACCCTTGTTGAAAAAATGGCAGGCTTTTGGTTGGGAAGCAAGAGAGACAGATGGACATGATCTTGGAGAGATTTTAAAGGCATTAAATAAGGCAGATAGAGTTAAGGATAAGCCATTTGTAATTATAGCTCATACAATTAAAGGGAAGGGGGTTTCCTTTATGGAAAATAAGGTTAAGTATCATGGGGTTGCCCCAACTAGAGAGGAACTGGAGAGGGCGTTAAAAGAAATTCATCATTAAAAAAGGGGGGGGGGATTAATTTTGTCAGAAACGTTGCTTGGCCTCAGAGAGGCCTATGGAGATACACTTGCACGTTTAGGTGAAACAAACTCAAAGATAGTAGTTCTTGATGCAGATTTATCCTCCTCTACAAGGACATCAAGATTTAGAGAGAAATTTCCAGATAGATTCTTCAATATGGGGGTGGCTGAACAAGATTTAATCGCAACTGCAGCAGGGATGGCAATAGGGGGAAAGATACCCTTTGCAAGTACCTTTGCTGTCTTTGAGACAGGCAGGGCATGGGAACAGATTCGACAAGCGATCTGTTATCCTAAAATAAATGTAAAATTAGTGTCAAGTCACGGGGGACTTACTGTTGGTGAAGATGGGGCAACTCACCAATCTCTAGAGGATATAGCCCTGATGCGGATATTGCCCAATATGACTGTCATTGTCCCTGCTGATGCCTGTGAGACTATAAAGGTCATCGAAACGATTGTTTTACATAATGGTCCTGTCTATGTGAGAACATCGAGAAATAAATATCCTGTGATATTTAATGACGATTATAGATTTGAGATTGGTAAATCAACTACCTTAAGGGATGGGGATAAGGCTACTATAATTGCAGTAGGACTCATGGTTCATAATGCCTTAAAGGCTGCTCAACTTCTTGAGGCTAAGGGTATATCTGTTCGAGTCATTAATATGTCAACAATTAAACCTATTGATAAACAGGCTATAATAAAGTCAGCCCAAGAAACAAAGGCTATTGTTACTGTTGAGGAACATTCAATTATTGGGGGTTTAGGAAGCGCTGTTGCAGAGGTTTTAGTCGAACATTATCCAATTCTAATGGCTAGGCTTGGTACCTGTGATATGTTTGGGACATCAGGGTTACCTGATGAACTGATAAAGAAATATGGGTTAACAGCAGAGGATATCGTCTTAAAGGTTGAAGAGATTGTGGGAAAGAAGTCTGTTAGGTTATAATGGTAAGTGAAAGTATGTTCTCACAACCGTTTTTATAGCCTTAGATGCCTCAAAACTTTCTTTTGCCTCATCTTCTGTTGCGTCTACCCCGGGATAACGCACTTCTACAGCAAATGCTGAAAGATCAAGCAATTCTCTTTTAAAATTCATCAGTTCAGGAATAATGTCTTTGCATCTTTCTAAGAGAATATCAAGATCATGGGTTTTTTCAAAACAGGTATCATTTTCTTGAAGGACAGCTTTCATGTATTTTTCAACGCATTGTTGAGAATGAAAGCAAACTGCGTCATATTCAGGGGGATCAGCATTAAGTTCTCTTTTGGCTACTAAGAAGTCTTTTTCAGCTTTTTTAATCCATTCTTCTGTTAATTTTTTCATAAAAGCACTCCTTCTTGCAAAATTTTTTTTATAAAAAAATCTCCTTCCTGAACTCTCTCTCTAATCTCCTCAGGAGTTCTTACAATAATATCGATGGGATATCTTACGCCATATGTTTGATCAATATGTAATCTAATTAGAGAGGCTTGTTTATAAGGTTTAAGGTTTGTACTCATGACAATAAGAAGATCAATATCACTATCCTTTTTAGGTTTGCCATAGGCATATGATCCAAAAAGTAAAATTTTTTGAGGATTAAATTTTTCTTTGATTTTTTTGGCGAGAAGTTTTATACTATCTATATTAGTTTTTATATTAGTTTCCATGCTAATCAGCTCATAGCTATAACCTGATTTTTAAATTAATTTAAACTATTATATCAAGAGAGTAGTTTTTTTACAATAAGATATTTTTTATTCTCCCATGAATTGTATCCTCTTTAAATTTCACGGTAACTAAATTAAGTTAGAATTTAACCAGGTTTTGTTTTTAGCCCTGAAAGGGCGTTATATACTAGCCCAGGGCAACGCCCTGGGTGAGGAACCATCACAATTATCAAGCCCTGTAAGGGCGAAATAAAAAAAGGGAACGCTA
>JAZDLJ010000144.1:0-2270 GCA_043802115.1 bacterium
TTAACTGGCATGCCAGTTAAAAATAAAATCACTTCTCCAACTCAAAGGCATCATGAAGCACCCTCACCGCCAATTCAGTATATTTTTCTTCAATAACGCAAGAAATGGCTATCTCGGAGGTGGTGATCATCAAGATGTTGATTCCTTCTTTGGCCAGGATATTAAAGGCCTTAGAGGCAATGCCAGTGTGGCTTTTCATCCCTAATCCGACTAATGATATCTTGGCAATCTTATCGTCAGATTTTACCTCTGATGCCCCAATAGTTTGAAGGAGATCTGAGATAATCTTGACACTCTTTTTAGCCTCATTTTTGGGGACAGTAAAAGAGATATCTGCTATCCCATTTTCACTGGTATTTTGAATAATCATATCAACTATAATATTAGCCTTGGCAATCTCATCAAAGACCCTTGCGGCAACGCCTGGTTTATCAGGCAGTCCTTTGACTGTAACCTTGGATTCATTTTTATTATAGGTTACCCCTCGTACTAAGACCTTCTCCATACTAGCATCCTCCCTTGTTACTAATGTGCCAGGATTATGATTAAAACTGGATCGAACAGCAATATTGACATTATATTTACTAGCAAATTCAACAGATCTAATCTGAAGCACCTTAGCTCCTAAGCTGGCTAGTTCCAGCATCTCATCATAGGAAATTTTTTCAATCTTTTTAGCATTTGGAACAATATTAGGATCAGTGGTATAGACCCCATCAACATCTGTATAAATCTCACAGATATCCGCTTTTATAGCAGCAGCAATGGCCACACCCGTGGTATCTGATCCACCACGTCCTAATGTGGTAATCTCTTCATTTTCATCTACTCCTTGAAACCCTGCTATAATTAAGATCTTTCCCTTAGCCAACTCCTGTTCTATCTTTTGGGTATCTATATTTACAATCCTGGCCTTAGTGTGGGAACTATCAGTGGTTATTCTAACCTGGTGGCCAGCAAAGGATTTTGCCTCATATCCAAGGGCATGAATGGCCATAGCTAACAAGGCAATTGATACCTGCTCGCCAGTTGAGATTAACATGTCCAGTTCTCTTTCCAGAGGTGAGTCTGTAATTTGGTAGGCGTAATTTATAAGTTTATCTGTCTCCCCACTCATTGCTGAGACGACTACAATTACCTTGTCTCCTCTATCATGATAAGAACCAACTCGTTCTGCTACTTTTTTAATCCGTTCGATTGTCCCAATTGATGTCCCTCCGTATTTTTGAACTACCAGGGCCATGGTTAAGTGTCTCCTTCCAGTTTTCATCAGCAGAAAGGCGTTTTTCCTTTCTGCTGATGAAAACTGGTTTTTTTTGAAGTTTTAGAGCATGCATCTTACTATTTGAATTAAGGAAGTCTTATTTCGTTATCTAATATTGAAGAAAATTTTGTTTGTGTTTGAGTCAATACATATGACTTATCTGTACGTTCCCAACTTTTTATCTTATAACCTTTTTTCTTTGTCCCTTTCATCCTTACAAAAAAAAAAGATTTTCAGCTTCATTTTTTAATACTAATGATATCGTTATTAAATTTTTTTCTGGTATCTCGTTGGTTGCATATCCTATTGCTTCAATATGGAGAAGAGAGTTATTAATATTATTTTTTTTTATAACATTTACCTTTAAGAAATCAATAGCTGTCATGGCGGCAAGTTTTGGATCAGGAATATCTTCTTGAAAAAAACTAATACCAGTTGCTTTCAAATAAGGTTTAACTAAAGTTAAAGTATCACGTTCAAAATAAAGGAAGAAACTAAGTAAAAATATTAAATAACATATGCCTAAACAAATATAACTTTTAATCTTTTTTTTAGTTAGATACCTTGATATTATTATAGGAATTATACCAAACAAGAAAATAGGTAAAACTAGGACTCCAATAACATAAAGAAAAACTTCAATAATGTAAAGGAGGGGGAAAACGAATACAGTTATATCGTGAGCTAAAACGATTGAAGGATAAAGTAAGAGCACTATAACTAAGGAAAGTATATAATTTAATTTTTTCATTAGATATTTATCTCTCAACCAACTCAAATGACTGCCCTAATGGTTCAAATTCCGATACTTCTTGACGAACGAGTTTAGAACGAACTTGTTCAAAAAGGCTTATTGTTTTTTTTGAATAGACATCTTTCCAAAATAAATACCGTATTCTCTAAGTATCTAGAGGCAAAAGAAGACAAAAATTTTGTTGTAGTGAGTTATTAGTAGGCTTTTTGTAAATTTTCTTAGCGCAGCTTCCCGTAAAATTGCCTCTGTTTG
>JAZDLJ010000146.1:0-5610 GCA_043802115.1 bacterium
CCAAATAAAATCAAATAGTTAAAATTGAAAAAACGGTCAAAAAAGGCATTCCGTAACAGCCTGTCGACCCTAAATGAGGTGAAGAAAGAATATCTATACAACTTAATTAGGCCACTCTTCACGGTTAGGATTTAAAAAAAATTAATGTAAAATTTAGATTTAGGTACGACATTTAGCGTTCTGATTGTCTTTTTGTTATTAATATGTTACAGCCATTTTCTTTTCATAACTTTGAAACTCAGGAATTAAAACTATAAAAAGGAGGAAGAAATGATATCACCCATTGATGGAGGTAGTGGAATTAGTTTCTTAAAAAGTAAAATGGTAGAAAAGGATAGTAAAACCTCAGAAAAAAAAGAGGAAGGTAGTGAATCAACTACAACTAAGACAGAAGAGGTCAGGTCGAGTAATATAGAAGCTTCAAGAATAGACGATTTTGTTAGTGCTCAAAGGATTTTAACAGAACTCCTGAACCAGATGGATAATCAGAATAGTTTTGAAGCCCAATCTCCTATCCCCTCAGAAAATATTTTAGATCTAATTGTTTAACAATGGTATTTAAGGGATTGATAATTGAAACAGATTGGCAGTAAAAAACTAAAAATATCATTCTGTATAATAATAGTCTTTTTTCTTCTTATTGCCTTTAAAGGAATTCGTCCATTTCTTTGGGTAGATTGCCTTCCCCCCAAAAAAACAATATCTAAAGTAAAAATTGTAGACTTAGTGAGTGCACTTGGTACTTTTAGATTAGATGTAGGTCGTTATCCTACAACTGAAGAAGGATTAAAGGCTTTAATAGTTCCACTAGTACGAGTTAAAAATTGGGATGGTCCCTATCTTCCTAAAAAAAGAATTCCCCCAGACCCTTGGGGAAGAGAATTTATTTATATCTGTCCAGGAACTCACGGGGAATATGATCTTTTTTCCTATGGCGCTGATGGAAAACCAGGTGGGAAAAAAGAGAATGCTGATATAGTAAGTTGGGAAGAAGAATGACTCCAATAGGGAATCTCTATATTAATAGGTCAGGAGGGGGGAATATGTTCAATTTTAGCTAAAAAATATTCTTATACTCTTTGGCTGCTCCCATCTTTTCAACGGTAAGCTTATTTTTAGAAATTGTACATTATTTTTCAACTAGTTAAATGGTGGGCGATACTGGGATCGAACCAGTGACCCCCGCCGTGTGAAGGCGGTGCTCTACCACTGAGCCAATCGCCCTTATTGCTTTATTTTTTTAAACAGAGACTTTTGCTTTAGTCAGTTTTTTTACTGTTTCTTTTTGATTTGCTTTATTTTTATAACGATTCCAGAAAACAACAACTGGACTTGCAATAAAAATAGATGAATATGTCCCTACAGTAATTCCTATTAATAGAGCAAAAGAAATATCATGAAGTACTTCTCCCCCAAAGAAAAAAATGGTTGTTAAAGGTAGTAAGGTAGTAATAGAAGTTAAAACCGTTCTGCTAATTGTCTGATTAATACTATTATTTATAATAGTATTATAACTCTCTTTTTTACTAAATTTTAAGTTCTCCCTCACCCTATCAAATAATACAATAGTATCATTAATAGAATATCCAAGGATAGTAAGTAAGGCGGCCAGAATACCTATGTCAAATTCTTTATTTAAAATAGAAAAAATACCTATGGTAATTAATAAATCATGAAATAGCGCTACAATTCCACCTAGTGCATATGGTAATTCAAACCGATAGGTAACATAAATCAACATAACCACAACAGCCCAAAAACAAGCCCATACTCCTTTTTTCCGCAATATCTTTCCGGCTCGAGGTCCAACCATATCTACTTTTAATATCTCAAAGTTATTCTGGGAAAATTTATCGCTTGCTGTTATGGCCTTGGTTATCTTATTGCTTAACCGATCTAAGCCTGTATCTGTTTTCTGTGCCCTAATCAAGACCTCATTATTACCTTCCTTGCCAATTTCTTGAATTATACTGTTCCCTAATCCCATTGTCTTTAAAACTGATCGGATATCATCTACTTTAAAGGGTTTTGAGAACTTTAATTGGATGGATAAACCTCCAGCAAAATCAATACCATAATTAGGGCCTTTTTTAACTACAAGAGAAACAATCCCTAATAAGATAATAAAGATTGAGATAAAAATAGCTATCTTACTTGTCCCTACAAAATTTATCTTTGGAACCTCTTTAAATAATCTCCTTTTTTTCCTCCTTAAACACTAATTCTTTCTTTAATAATTTTTTTCTTGATTAAAAGATCATAGATTATATGACATGTAAAATAAGCTGTTATTGAACTTGTGACAAGACCGATCATCAGGGTTACCGCAAACCCTTTTAATGGCCCTGTTCCAAATTGATAAAGGATAATTCCAGCAATAAAAGTAGTTATATTACCATCAAAGATACTCCAAAATGCCAGCGAAAAACCTTCTTTTATAGACAACAGGGCTGTCTTTCCTAACTTTAATTCTTCTCTTATTCGTTCAAAGACAAGGACGTTAGCATCTACAGACATACCTAAGGTAAAGGCAATACCCGCTATTCCAGGTAAAGTAAGAGTTCCTCTAAAAGCTGCCAGGATTGCCGGGATCAGTAATAAATTGAGAAAAAGACAAATATCCGCAATTACCCCTGACCAATTATAATAGATAATCATAAAGACTGCTACTAAGATAAATCCTAATGTCGTGGCCATTTTTCCTTTTGCAATAGAATCTTTTCCTAATGTAGGCCCAACAGTTCGTTCCTCTAATATCTCAACTGGAGCAGGAAGGGACCCTGCTTTTAAAGCAATCGCCAGGTCTCTTGCCTCTTCTTCAGTAAAACTTCCAGAAATTTGAGCATTTCCACCAGCTATCTGATCCCTTATCACCGGGGCAGAATAAACAGTATTGTCTAAAACGATCGCTAATGGTTTTCCAATATTAGCCCCTGTAATCTTACTAAATAGTTTTGCACCTTGTTTATCAAATCTTAAGTTAACAACATAACCCCCATATTCACCAAACCCCACTCTTGCATCTTTTACCCTATCTCCGGTCAAGACAGCCCGTTTTTTTAACAAATAGGGAATTTTTCTCACTTCTCTAGTTGCTGGATCAGTCTTTTTTTCATAAAGGATTTCATCTCCTTCTGGTAGCTCACTATTTAATACCTCATTCACATTTTTCTTTTCATCTAATAATTTAAATTCTAATTGAGCTGTCTTTCCAATTAGATCAATTGCCCTTTGGGTATCTTTTATCCCTGGTAACTGGATTAAAAATCGATTTTTACCTTCTTTTTGAATGTCAGCTTCGCTTACCCCAAATTGGTCTATTCGGTTTCTTATAATCTCTAAGGCTTGTGCTAGTGCAGATTCTTTTATATTATTTACTTCTGCTAATTTCAAGGTTAATGTGTATCTTAAGATCCCTTTTTCAATAGTAGATTCCCTATTATAAGTAAGATAGTCTTCTAATATTTTTTCAATATCTCCTCTTTTTTTTTCTCCTTCTGGTATGGATACCTCAATTTTATTGCCTGGCTTACTTTCGAGCCTATCAACTGTAATATCCGCCCTCCTAAATTCTTCTTTTAACGAATTGATGTTATTATCAATATTGTTTTGAATTGCCTTTTCTACCTCCACCCCTAGACTTAATTGCATTCCACCTTGGAGATCAAGACCCAATTTTAGTTTTTCTGTGGGTAAATGAAACTTTGTCCACCATTCTGGCATTTCGCCTACAAAGGTAGGAGTTAAGTAAAGTATACCAAATAAAAGAGGTAATATTATCCAAACTAAAGACCTCCATTTTAGACTATTTTCCATTTAGATATTCCTCCTCACACTTGTAATGGATATAAAGTAGCTTTTTTACTTTATATCCATTACAAGTGTTATTTTATTAATTAGTCAGTCTTCAATTTAGCCCAAAAAGGGTTTACCCTATTGCCCTTTCTCTACCAACCTTGCTACTGCAGTCCTGGCAATATCTATCTTTACCTTGTCTGCAATTTGTAAAGAGATAGTGTCCTCAGTCAAACCTTTAATGATACCAAAGATACCACCACTGGTCATTATCTTGTCACCAATTTTTATGCTTTTAATCATATCCTGGACTTCTCTTTGTTTTTTTTGTTGTGGTTTAATTACTAAAAAATAAAAAATACCAAATATTATAATTAACGGAAGCATGGAAAAAATGGTGCTCACTCCAGTTGGTGATGTTCCATTTCCACCAGCGCTTCCCATTGCCCAAGCAGTTGATATCATAAGATCCTCCTTTTAAGGTCATAATGACTACTAGATTAAAGTGAGCTTGAACTCAACATTTGTATCAGAGATAAAGTAAAAAAACTACTTTATCTCTGATACAAATGTAAAAATTCATCTTTAAAAGATTTAAAATTATTATGCGCAATAGAATGCCTTATTAAGGACATTAAGTCAAGATAAAAATAGAGGTTATGTATAGTTAATAGAATAGCGCCCAGGATTTCTTTACATCGATATAAATGCCGCAAATAAGCACGACTAAAATTTTTACAAGTATAACAATTACATGCATGATCGATGGGGGAAAAATCTGAGGCATAGGTAGCATTTTTAATTAACATTTTTCCATTGTGAGTAAATAAAGTCCCATTTCGGGCATTTCTAGTGGGCATAACACAATCAAACATATCTGCCCCCATTTCAACATATTTTAATAAGTCTTCGGGGGTGCCTACTCCCATTAAATATTTTGGTTTATCCTCAGGCAGGATTGGAAGGGTATGCTCAAGTATATCTAAGGTTTGAGCCTTATCTTCTCCAACGCATAATCCTCCAACTGCATAGCCATCAAATTTCATTTCTATCAAATCTAGCGCACTTTTTGTCCTCAATTCTTTGAATACACTCCCTTGAACAATCCCAAATAAGGCTTGTTTTTTATTCGTATGCACCTCTTTGCATCTTTTAGCCCATCGAGTTGTAAGCTCTACAGAGTTTAGGGTATATTCGTATGAAACAGAGCAGGGGGGGCATTCATCAAAACACATCATAATATCCGATCCAAGCGCCTGTTGGATATCAATAGCCTTCTCTGGGGTAATAAAATGTCTTGAACCATCAATGTGGGATTGAAAGGCTACTCCGTCTTCTTTTATCTTACGAAGACTACTTAGACTAAATATTTGAAAACCGCCACTATCTGTTAAAATAGGGTGTTTCCAGTTAATAAAGTTATGAAGTCCTCCACAATTAGCAATTAATTCATGCCCTGGACGCAGATAGAGGTGATAGGTATTCCCTAAAATAATCTGTGCCCCGAAAGATTCTAAATTATCAGGGGTCATTGATTTGACAGTACCTTGAGTGCCTACAGGCATAAATACAGGGGTATCGATCTCACCATGAGGTGTAGTAATCTTTCCTAATCTTGCCTTTGTTTGAGTGTCTTTTTTTAGTAAGTCGAAAGTAATTTTGTGTACCTCTTACTTAGACATCTTTCCAAAATAAATACTATATTCTCTGAGTCTCTAGGGGTAAAAGAAGAGAAAAATTTTGCTGGAGTGAGTTGTTTAGTAGGCTTTTTGTAAATTTTCTTAGCGCAGCTTCCCGTAAAATTGCCTCTGTTTG
>JAZDLJ010000147.1:0-2063 GCA_043802115.1 bacterium
CAAACAGAGGCAATTTTACGGGAAGCTGCACTAAGAAAATTTATAAAAAGCCTACTAATAACTCACTACAGCAAAATTTTTGTCTTCTCTTGCCTCTAGATACTTAGAGAATACGCTATTTATTTTGGAAAGATGTCTAATGCAAAACCCAAAATTTTCTTGAGCGATTTTTAATCTTAAAAAAATGAATAAAATCGGCATCCTTCATTTAGGCCAAAATATGTACTGATTTAGAAAGCAAGTTTTTAAAAAAACAGGCTAACTATATTTTATTTAGGATACTACATCTAAATAAAATATAGTTAGCCTGTTAAACATTAAACCTAAAATTAATAATATCCCCATCCTGAACCTGGTATTCCTTCCCCTCTAAACGAAGCAACCCATGTTTTTTAACCTCGGCTAGATTCTTATAGGTGATAAAATCAGTATAGGAAACAACCTCAGCCCTGATAAATCCTCTCTCTATATCCGAATGAATCTTTCCAGCCGCCTTTACCGCAGGGTCTCCTTTTTTAATTGTCCAGGCGCGAACCTCATCCTCTCCAACAGTAAAGAAACTAATCAGCTTCAACATCTCATAACTCTCCCGAATAAATCTCTCCCTCGCTGATTCTTCAAGCCCCATTTCTTTTAAAAAGCCTCCTTGTTCTTCTGGGGATAATTGGCTAATCTCTTCCTCTAAAGAACCTGCAAGTTTCATCACTCCCATATTATTAGCCTTACAATACCCCTGGATAGAGGTATATAACTTTTCATCAAGTCCAGATTCGGAGGTATTAATAACTACCAGGATCGGTTTAATACTTAGGAAGGCGTAACCAACTATGAGTTTCAGCCCTCTTTCATCCATCTCCAATGAGCTCAAAGGCTTTTCTTCATTAAGATTATTATAAATCTTTTCCATAAGCTCAATTAAAAGGGGATCTTTACGCTCTTTCTTTAAGCGAGGCAAGGTCTTCTCAGCAATAGCAAGATCGGAGAGGATCAATTCGTTATATAAATTGGTTATATCTTCCATGGGATGAAAATCAACCTGGCTTTCATTAAATCCCCTGATCACAAAGGCAAGGGCATCCATATACTTTAACTTTTCCAGGATTGAAGTAGAGATATTTTTTTCAAGGGGCATAACTATGTCAGCAAAGGTAATCTCGGCATAGATAGTCTTTTTAGGTTTAAAGATATCTGAAAGGGTATCGATCCTTTTATCAGGAACCTTTATCAATCCCAGATTGACCTCTTCTCCTGATGAATATCCACCTGTCTTGGCTGTTAAGCCTGTTAGGGAGTTAAAAATGGTGGTTTTGCCACTGCCTTTTAAGCCCATGATTCCTACTTTCATAATAAACTCCCTCGTTCTAGGAGGACAAAATTTTTCATTTTTTTCCGTAAACAGACTCCACCATAGATGAAAATTTAGGCACTAATAATAGCTATAAGAAAGGGGATCTAACTCCATACTGAAGAAATTCTTCGAGATATAATTCTGTTGCTTCCTTCAAGTTGTTAATCGCTTTTTCTATTGATTCCCACGCCCGCCCATCTTTAAGAGACGGACAGATGTCTGAGATTAACATTCTGCTTCAAAAAAAGTGGCAACAGGAACTCTACGCTCTTCCGCAAAATTTCTACGGTGAAGCTTTATACGTTCAATCTCATGTAACGTATCAGATGTAAAATAGCTCTCCCCACAATTCGGACAACTTACAATAGGAATATTTTCAATGACCAGGAGATACTTCCCTTTGCCATAACTCCTGCTGACATGACGAATGTGTGCACCTTCTTTTCCGCAAATATCGCAAATCATGATAGTCCCTCTGCTAATCACGATATACTGTAATAATAACCAGTTTTCCTGTTGGGCTCAATTTAACAACTATAGCAATGCTATCATTGGTAAATCCTCGCCCTTTGACAATAGACATCTTTCCAAAATAATCTTGCGGGTGAGAAGACAAAAATCTTTGCTTCGTTCGTTGGAGTAGTCTTTTTGAATTTTCTAAGCTTGCTTCCCTAAATTGCCTAACTCGCTCCGCTCAAACAGAGGCAATTTTACG
>JAZDLJ010000175.1:0-13846 GCA_043802115.1 bacterium
TCTCTTTTCTATTTCTTTCTCAGAAGCAGACAATTTAAAACAAAGATATGCGAATGTACCAAAAACTGATCAGGATAAAGTAATGAGGGAAATAGATAATCTTATTCAGAGAAACGTTCAAAATCTTGTTTCTGATATTGATCTTACATTTAAACATTTTTCTTTTCAATTAGAAAAATCGCGATACCAAAAATTTGATAAAATTTTTTTATGTGGAGGTTCTGCTCTAATTAATTATTTAAAATCAAGCCTGGCCTCGACGTATAATGTACCAATCGAGGTTGTAAATCCTCTCAAACATATTGAAATAGCAGAAGATTTGTTGTCTCAAAGGAGAAATCTTATAGATAGCGTTGGACACCAATTCGTAATCTCTTTTGGACTTGCCTTAAGAAAGGACAATAAAGGATGAGGCGTATTAATTTAATACCAATAGAAGCCATAAGATTAAATATTAAGGAATGGATAACTGTTGTTTTGTTGAGATCAAAGGCGTTTCAGCTATTTTTTTTTATTGTGATTATATGTGTTGGGCTCATGGGGTGGTTAAAGTTCAAGATAAAAAGATATAATGAAATAATGATTTCAGTTGAACTTCTGAAGCAAGAGGAACAGGGTAGATTTTGCGGGAAGCAAGATGAATTTAATCTTATTTCAGCAGAAAGGAAACGATACGAAAAAGAGATAAAAGTTATTCAAAGAAAGCTTGTTTTACTAAAAGAAAAACAAGGAGTAACAGCTCCCTGGTCAAACTATATGCTGAGTTTAATTCAATTTATTCCAAAAGGTCTCTGGTTTAATAACCTTTCTTTCGGAAAAGAAACCATTACTATTAAAGGGATAAGTACCCAACCAACTGCTGTTAGTCAATTTATGTTAAATTTAAATAAATCAGGTATATTTTTTCATCCAACGTTAAATTATATTGAAAAGACCAAGCTTTTTGATAGTTCAATGGTTGAATTTGAGATAGTAACCCTTCCAATAATTAGAAAGTAGTCTTTTTTACTTTCTACCTATTGGAAGGGTATTTTTTCTGGTTATAACGGATTTAGGGGAGGCAATTAATTTGTATCTTCTCGAAATTTTTTAAGTTGTTAGCCCTGAAAGGGCGTTATATACTAGCCCAGGGCTGATACATAACGCCCTTTCAGGGCTAAAACAAAACCTGATTATATCGGATTTAGGAAAACTGCTCCCCTAAATCCGATATAATCAGAATTTATTAAATCTTTATTCCTAATTTATAAAATAATCATCCATGCCAAGGTTAGAAAATAAAAAAGCTATTTTCTAACCTTGGCATGGATGATGGAAAATAAAATGATTGAATTTTACAAGTTAAAAAAAAGAGAAAGATTTTTACTCCTGTTTTTAATAAGCTCTCTTGGGTTTAATTTATATTTAAAAAAAATCTTTAATCCCTTATATCGAGATCTGAAAAAAATGAGAAATCTTATTGAGGACAATGGGCGAGAAAAAAAAAAAGGAAGAAGAAAGAATTAAGTTAAAAACCATGGAGATTACAACAGAAAAAGAACTTTTAGAACAGATAAAGATTGATTATAAAAATTTAACAGGAGAGTATAAAGAGATAGAGAAAGATTTTATAATTCTTAACCAATCACCTCTTATATTTAAAAAAATTTTTGAACCAGCGCTGAAACACCATATTGAATTTCAATCTGTAAAATCATTAATAAATAGACAAACAGATCAGGAGAAAGAAGAAACCCAATATCTAAAATTAGAATTAGAGATACAAATAAAAGCGAGCTTTGTTAATTTAATAAATTATCAAAAAAGCCTGGAAGAATCAACAGCGTTATTTAATATTAGAGAATTAATCTTAAAAAAAGATCTCTCAGAAAAAAAAGAAAAAGGGGAGATGAATGAAGAAAAAGGGGAGATTCAAGCTGTTATTTTTATTTCTACGCTTTTACTTGAAGAAGAGAAAGATGACTTTTATGATAACTTAAAGATGGCCACCTTTCTTCAACCAGGCAGCGTAGATATAAATCCATTTGTCCCAAGGGATATACCTATAGTGCGTCCTCATATAGAAGAAAAATATATTATTACTGGGATTACTGCAGGAAATAAAGATATAAGCGCTATTATAAACGGTCAGATTGTAAAAATAGGTGATAGTATTAAAAATAAATGTGTCAAGGATATCATCCCTCCTAATAAAGTGATCCTTAATGAAGGAAAGAAGGATATTATTTTAACAATGGAACCTTAGATTTAGGATTAGGTGTTAGGGATCAGGGATAAAGACAGGATTATTGACCCCTGAAATTTTAAATTTTATAGGATAGAGGAGAGTCTCTAATGATAATCAATAGTACCTCAAGAAAACCAAAGGATTTAGGAATTATTCTATTTCTTATTAGTCTTAATTTGTTTCTTTTTATTAATAATTCAAGGGGTAGTGAAGAGAAGAGAGATAAAAAAGAATTAGTAACTCTGGATTATAAAGATGCCGAATTAGGAATTGTCTTAAAATCGCTTGCTCAGGCCTGTGAATTTAATATAGTTACTCCAAGGGATCTTAACGGTAAGGTGAATGTCTTGTTAAAGGATGTTGAACTTGATAAGGCATTGGATGCTATCCTTACTGTTAATGGCTACACATTCATCAAAAAAGATAATATTACATATGTTACAAGTCTTGGTTTACTTCCAGACATAAGTTTAACTACCAGATGTATTTCTTTAAATTATCTATCCTCATCTGCTGCTGAAAAATTATTACAAAAGACTATTTCCCCTAAGGGTGATATTCGGGTTAATGAGCAGGGTAATTCGCTGGTTATTACTGATTATCCAAATAGTTTAATAAAGGTAGAAAAAATTTTAAAGGAGATAGATATTCCTCCTTTACAAGTTCTTATCGAGGCTAAGATTATTGATCTGGATAGAGGTGATTATAAAAGTTTAGGCATAGATTATAGTGGTACAATTAAGGGTGGTCATGGACTCTTTGGAAAAAATAGTGGAATACCTGAAAGGATTGGAATAACAAAAAATATGAAGGAATCATCTGGACAAATAGTTATTGATACAATTGAATTATCTAATTTTTCTTTCAACGCTACCCTCGATGCCCTTATTAGTAAGCAAAAGGTACATGTACTAGCGGCTCCTTCTATTTTAACCTTAAGTAATAAAGAGGCTAGGATTGTTATTGGGGAAAAAGTCCCTTATAAAGAAAAGACTCAGACAACAACAGGGACTACTGAGACCACTAAATTTGTTGATGTTGGGTATGCCTTGAAGGTTACTCCTCAAGTGAGCCTGGATGGATATATAACTATGTTTATCCATCCTGAAATCTCAACTGTAAAGGAATTATTGGATAGTGGGCCGCAGATTTATACACGAGAAGCAGATGCCACTGTTTTTGTAAAAGATCGTGAAACTATAGTAATTGGAGGGTTAAATAAAAGAGAAAAAGAAAATACACGAGACAAGATCCCCTTGTTAGGAGATATCCCAATTATTGGCTGGTTTTTTTCAACGATTAGTTCAAAGAACGCCGAAAGAGAGTTAGCAGTTTTTATAACCCCCACGATAATTAACTCTGTGGAAGATTCAAGATTGTCTGGATTACCTTCAGAGGAAGTAAGGGTAGAGTTAGATGAGAATTAAAAAAGGAGTTATGAATAGTGCCTCTCTATAAATATACCGCTCAGGATCAAGAAGGCTCAAACATTCAAGGATTTCTTGATGCAGAGAATGAATTTATGGCTAGTAATAACTTAAAAAGTAAAAATTATCAAGTTATTAATATCCAAACTGCCTATCCATTAAAAATTTTTTTATTGAACCACTGGCAAAAATTAAGCAGGATTAAAAGAGAACAAATTATTTTATTTATTAACCAATTAGCGACGATGTTAAAGGCAGGTATACCTATCGGACTTGCCCTAAAGAGTATAATTGAGCAGACTAAAAATCTTTGTCTAAAAAAAGTATTAGTTGATATTCATTATAAGGTTGAAGGGGGAAGTTTATTATCTGAGGCAATGTCTCTCTATCCTAGTCTTTTTCCAAATACATATACTGGGATGATAAAGGTTGGAGAAAGTGGGGGGATACTTGAAACCGTATTGTCCAGGATAGCAGATTTAAGTACAAAGGAATTAGAGATTCGTTCACAAATAAAATCAGCTCTGCTCTATCCGATTATAATAGTTTTTATGGCAATAATTGTTTTAATCGCTCTCGTTTTTGTAATAATTCCGAAATTTATGATTGTTTTTAAAGCCTATGAGACACAGATCCCCTTTTCTACAAAAGTGCTCCTTTTGGTAAGCGCTTTTCTAAAAAAGGGGTGGTTAGGGATCCTTATTTTTTTTTTTCTTTGGGAGCGTAGTTTTTTTTAGATACTATAAAAAAAAAGAAGGTAAGTATAAGATAGATACTATAATTTGTAAGTTACCTTTGATCGGTCAATTATATTTAAAGATAATGATTTCCAGGATAAGCAGGAATTTAGGGATGCTAATTAGTAGTGGAATTTCAATTGTTGATGCCTTGACTATCTCTGAAGAAACGATGATTAATTCATTTTTAATTGAAACTATGAAAACTATTAAATTGTCAATTATAAGGGGAAAGGAGATTGCAGAAACATTTCAGAATGCTAATATTTTTCCTTCAATGGTAGTACAGATGGTAGCTGTAGGAGAAAAAACAGGTAATTTAGATCAGATTTTTATTGAGATTGCTGACTACTATGAGAAGGAGACAGAGAGGGTTATTAAGAATCTTGTGACTATCTTAGAACCAGTTATGCTTTTGATTATTGGAATATTTATAATTTTTATCGCCTTATCTGTGCTTTCTCCTATTTTTAATATGATAAAGGTTTTTAAACATTAATGAAATTTTAGCTCTTCATTCTTCATTTGCCAGATTACATTTTTTAAAAAGATTAACACAGAGTACACAGAGGGTTATAGAGATACACAGAGAAAAAAACTAAAAGTAAAAAAGGAGGCTTTTAAAGTGAAACAAATATGGCAATTAATTAGCACAAAAAGGAATGAAAGGATAGCAAGTCTTTTAAAGGTGAAAATAAAAATTCCCCCTTTAGGTTTAACAACAGATAACAAACGACTACAAGTGGACCAAACTAAAGGTTTTACCTTAATAGAACTCTTATTAGTATTAGCAATTATGGGGATTTTAATGGCAACAGTTATCACTAATTATATTGGTTTTGATGTCGAAGCTCGAATGAGTGTCTCGAAAAGTAACCTTGAAACTATCCGTACAAGGATAATGCTTTTTCGGGCAAAGACAGGGCATTATCCTGAATCATTAGAAGAACTCACTAAAACTTACTATCTGGATGCGGGTGTAAAAAAACCTTATCTTAAAGAAATGCCCTTTGAAAGGATTAGTCCCAAAGATGGACGTAATAGTTTTATTGATGCCTCATCTCAAGACCACCAAGCTCCCATTACCAATGAAGGTGGGTGGGTATATCTTCGGGATATGGCAGAGGTAAAAATAAATTATAATAAGCCCTTGGATTCAAAATGGGAGGGTTATGAAGGACAAATACCTAGTGAGTGGTGATTATTTAGCGGAAGTGGCTAAAGATAGAAGGGGAGCAGTATTGATTAGTCTTTTAATTACTATTGTATTCCTGACAGCGTTAGGGCTTAGTTTAGTAACCTCTATATATTCCCGTAGTATAGAAGTAAATGTAGAGATAGACAGGTTAAAAGCCCTTTACCTGGCAGAGGCAGGGATAGCGTCTGCTGTACATGAAATGAAAATAGGGATTGATTTAGATCAGGATGGATTAGGTAATATAAAATCAAAAAGACTAGGTGATGGCGTATATGAAGTCAGGCATTATTATAAGGACTCCTTAATTATTTCAAAAGGCACTGTTAATAGTATCCAGAGGGTATTACAGATTAAATACTCAACTAGTTAAGTTGGAAGTGAAATCACTTTTAACCAATTCACCAGTAATAACTTAAAAAGGGATATTAAGATGGTAGACAGAAGAAAATTTCTTGGAGAGCTTCTTGTAGAAAAAGGTATTATTACTCAATTACAATTAGATTCTTTACTTGGAGAGATTAAAAATAACGGAACTCAGAGTAAGCTGGGTCTGTTAGCAATAGAGAAGGGATATGCCTCTGAAGAGGATGTAGCCCGTTGCCTGAGTACACAACTGAATATCCCATATGATGACCTTTCTACCCTCACAAATCAGGAGGAATTAATTAAATTAATTCCTCCTGATATTCTTGCTACCTTTCAAGTAATACCGGTGGAAAAGATAGGAGAATATTTACTCCTGGCTATGGTTAATCCCATTGATATCCAATTAATTGATTTTTTACAAAAAGAAACAGGATTAAGAATTATTCCTTCATTAACTACAGTTAATAATATAAGAGAAATTTTAAAGAGATATGCCTCTCTTCCCAAGAACTCACCAGATTATTTTTCAGAATTAGAATTAGAGATAGAAGATGAAAGCAGAGGAAGTAACGAACTTCTTAAAATAAAGATAAAGATTATTGGTAATAGTCCATTATATACTCTATTTGCAAAGGCCTTAGAAATTAAGGCAACAGAGATTCATTTAGATTTCTCAGATGAAGAGAAGCATTATCGATATAAGATAGGAAATATGTTCCCCAAAAAAGATAAACCATAAAAAATAATCACTGCGAAGACATAACATTTATGTCTTCGCAGTGATTAGCAAACGGACACAATAATATGAAGAAACGAAAGAGAATAGGTGAATACTTAATAGAAAAAGGTGTTCTTAGTGAAGAACAGGCCTCAATTCTTGCTGAAGAGGCTAAGAAAAAAGGCAGGTATCTGGGGGATATCCTGGTTGAGTATGGGTATGCCAAAGAAAATGAGATGGCGGAATACCTAAGCGATCAATTAGGCATTGCCTACATAGATGTTAGAATAGTAGATATATCTCAAGATGTCACTGCCCTTGTCCCTCAAAATGTCTGTGAGAATCATAGATTAATCCCAGTAGCTTTAAAAGATAAGATTCTATATATAGCGATGGTGGATCCTCTGGACACAAAGGCAATTGATATTATCCAATCTCTGACAAAATTAAATTTATCTCCCTTATTTGCAATGCCAACTGCTATTAGAGATTCTATAAAGAGGCACTATAACAAAGATGGTCACATGAGAAAGATTGTTGAAGAGGTATATCAAGATAATAAGTTAAATAAATCCCTAAGGGCTTCTTCTAATTTTTTTAACCCTAAAGGTAAAGAATCTCCTGTTGAAAAAAATAATTTAATAGAGCTTGATAAGATTCAAACGCCAGTAGTAAAGCTTATTCAATATATTATAATAAAGGCTGTAAAGGCTGGCGCTAGTGATATTCACTTAGAGCCGGCGGAAGATGATTATTATTGTCGATTTAGAATAGATGGAGCCCTTTCAGAGACCGATGCCCCACCAAAGGATTTAGTCTCTGCTATTACTTCTTGTATAAAGATTATGGGAGATATGGATATAGCGGAAAAGAGACTTCCTCAAGATGGAAGGATGAAGATGGAAGTAGATAAAAAGGAAATCGATTTACGTGTGTCAACTTTTCCAACTATTTATGGCGAACACATTGTTCTCCGAATTCTAAATAAATCTCTGATGGTATTAGAACTCGAAGAAATTGGATTTCAGCGGGATGAAATGGAGCTATTTAGAGATATTATCTGTAAGCCATACGGTTTAATCTTAGTAACCGGGCCAACAGGAAGTGGAAAGACAACCACCCTTTATGCAGCATTAAATAGAATCAACTCCCTTGATAAAAATATTTTGACCCTGGAAGATCCTGTGGAATACACAATTTCCAGGATACACCAGACCCAGGTCAATGTAAAGGCTGGCCTAACTTTTGCCACTGGCTTAAGGGCGATGGTAAGACAGGATCCAAATATTATTATGATAGGTGAAATAAGGGATAGGGAAACGGCTGAGATTACCATTCATTCAGCCCTCACAGGACATTTAGTGTTCTCCACTCTTCATACAAATAATGCTGCTTCAACTCCGAGTAGATTAATTGATATAGGAGTTGAACCCTTTTTACTCGCCTCCGCCTTAAAAGGTATATTAGCTCAGAGGTTGGTAAGGGTATTATGCCCAAAATGTAAGGAAGAGTACCAACCAACAGAGAAAGAACTTGAATTATTAAATTTAGATAATCAGGGGGAGAAGGCAAAAGTATTATATAGACCTGTTGGTTGTAAGGATTGTCGTAATAGTGGATACAAGGGAAGGATCGGTATCTTTGAATTATTAGTTATAAATGAAAAGATAAGAGAGACTATAATAAAAAAAACTGAGAGTAATGTAATTATTGAAATAGCCCAAAAAGATGGTATGAAGACCCTGAGAGAAAATGGAATAGACAAGGTATTAAAAGGGATCACTTCCCTAGCCGAGGTGTTAAGAGTGACGGAAGAGGTATAGGTGAGGTAATGAAAAGATGCCCTGGTTTTTCTCTTATTGAGCTCCTTATTGTTATAGCAGTCTTTAGTGTCTTAACAGGGATTGTAATCCTTATGCTTCAAGGGGGATTTGAGTCATATAGTTTTTGCCATGAAGAACTTTTATTACAGAGACATCTGGATAATTGTCTAAAGTATGTTATTAATGGAGAATACTCAAGATATGGTCTTCAGGACGCACTAGAAATAGTTGAGGCTAAAAACGATAAGATTGCTATTGTACCGACCTGGATAGATGATTCTCACTATATAAAAACATTTGAATCAAAAAAAAAAATAGTTACCTTGAATAGACCAGTTAAAAAATCAGGAGGTATACCAGTTGTAAAATTAAAAAAAGTGAGAGATGAGTCTGATCACAAAAAATTTATCCAGGAAGAAGAGTTTGAGTTATTTCCTGCAACCTTTATCCCAGGAGAGGGGAAAAATCCTTTAATACTTGATGATAAAATTCAACTTGATGGACATCTACCAGATGATTCTCAGCTTCAGATATACTTTTATCCCGACTCTACTCAATATCCTGATACAATTTTGACCCTGGGATATGACACTTCTAAAAAACTTTTGTTTAGGACTTACAAAAGCAAACCTATTACTATTCCTCCGCATTTACCAAAAGATATTAAAATTTCAGCCTTTAATCTCCATTATTTCGACAATAAAAATCAGGAATTAGTGTTTGACCAGGGGAAATCGATTCCCAGGGAGTCGATTTCATGTATCAGCGCTATCAAGGTATCGTTAACAATGGAATTTAAGGGAAGGGAAAAAGAATTAAGTTCTTTTATATATCTAAAAAATATCTGCCTGGGCAATTAGAAAATTCAAAAAGACTACTTTACGAGCGAAGTAAATTTGGGAGTATACTACTCCAGTGCTCTTGCTGTTGAAGGCAGCCTAATTCGGTAACATTATGAAAAAATATGAATTAACGACTTCGGTAGGTTTTACCTTCATTGAACTACTAGTAGCATTAATGCTGGTAAGTGTATGCTTTATACCTTTAATGCGAATGTTCACAACTTCAACAGAACAGGTAATAAGTCTTGATGAGCTTGTTACAGCAAGATGCTTAGGCCAAGAGGCCATGGAACGTTTAAAAAATTTACAGATAAAACCTGACAAACTAGAAGAAATGGGTGATATCTATTATCCTCCCTTAGATACTCCCCCTCTTTCAATAAATGGGAGAGATTGGCGGGTTGTATATAAGACATTAAAAGGGTCTTCTCCTATAAAAGTAACGGTTGAAGTCTATAAAGAATATCCATTTCAAAGTAAAGACAATTTCATCGATAATCAATCTGTTCTCGAATTTGTGACCTTGATAGAAGATTTTAGTAATTGGAAATTTGAGAACGATACACTAACAACAGGCATAAAGTAGTTTTTTTACTTTATGCCTGTTGTTAGTGTATCGTTCTACCTCTTCTGCAATTTGTGATCAAAAAGAAGCATTGTTTTTATTGATTTTGGGTGACATTGTCCCCCAAACCCCCTAGTGTTTATCGCATTAGGGAAGCAAGCTTAGAAAATTCAAAAAGACTACTCTACGAGTGAAGCAAATTTTGGATGCACATCAACAAATAAGTCAAAATGAGAATTGCTGGAAGCTGAGAAGTCGAGAGAGTAAAAAAATGAAGAAAATATATATTAATGAGGATGTCTGTATTGGCTGTAGACTATGTGAGGTCTATTGCCTGGTCCAGCATTCGAAATCAAAAAAGATTATTAAGGCCTTTCAAGAGGAGATTCCTAAATCTTTACCAAGGGTAATGGTAGAGGAACAAGGACATCTATCCTTTGCCTTGCAATGTCGCCATTGTGAGGATGCCCCTTGTCTTGAGGCCTGTATGACCGGCGCTATGTATCGGGATATGAGGACGGGAGCGATCCTGCATGATAGTGACAAGTGTGTAGGTTGTTGGATGTGCATTATGGTTTGTCCCTTTGGGGCAATTAAAAGAGATATTGAGGGTGGTAAGATCGCCTCAAAATGCGATCTTTGTTTAGGTGAAGAGCCGGTTTGTGTTAAGAAGTGTCCCAATGAGGCTTTGGTGTTTGAAGAACGTTGACCTAATTTCGAAATTCAGTTTTTTTTGAATTTTGGAATTAGGTCAACGTTCTTGCTTTTTAAAAAAAAATTTTAAAAAAATGAAAAAAATGGATTACGTAATTGTTGGTAATTCAGTAGCTGCTGTAGCTGCTATTGAGGCAATCAGAGATCAAGATCAAAAGGGAAAGATCACCCTTTTTTCTGAAGAGTCCTATCAAAACTATTCCAGACCACTGATCTCATATTTTCTTGCTGGTAAGGTAAGTGAGAAAAAGATAGGCTTCAGATCAAATAAGTTCTACCAGGGAAAGAAGGTAGACCTTCACTTAAATACAAAGGTCAAACAGGTTCTACCAAAAGAGAAAAAAGTCCTTCTTGAGGATGGGAGGGTAGTCCCTTTTGATAGATTACTAATCTGCACAGGTGGAAGGCCAATTTTCCCTGAGATCAAAGGAAGTATATCTACAAACTGTGATTCCTCTAGTTCCAACACGTTGTATGGAAATACTTCAATTTCAAAAAATAACACTTGCAATGAGGATAAAGTAAAAAAGCTACTTTATCCTCATTGCAAGTGTTATTTAAAGGGGGTATTTAACTTTACTACCCTTGACCAGGCCAAACAGATTAAAGAATACATTAAGGTTAATAAGGTAACTGAGGCAGTTATCGTTGGTGGAGGCTTGATTGGGATTAAGGCTGCTGAGGCATTATTAGCCTTGAAGATCAAGATATCTATTATTGAGTTAGCAGGACATCTTTTATCTACAACCCTTGATCAGAAGGCCTCTCATATTATCGAAAAATATTTGAAGAAAGAAGAAGGTCAAATACTTACCCAAAATACGATTAGTGAGATAACTGGTAAAGATAAGGTGGAAGGTGTAATTTTAAAAGATGGGACATCTTTTCCAACTCAGTTAGTAGTTATGGCTATAGGCGTTTTTCCTAATGTGGAGATAGTTAAGGGGAGTGAGATAAAGATTAATCGGGGAATTATCGTAGATCCTACTATGCAGACCTCTGTCTCTGATATCTATGCTGCTGGTGATGTCTGTGAATCTTTTGATGTAGCTGATAATTTAGCAAAGGTGCTGGCTATCTGGCCAATGGCCTTTGCCCAGGGAAAAGTAGCAGGTAGTAATATGGCTGGGGTAAAAAAGGAATATACTGGCGGTTTAGCCATGAACTCGGTTGAGATTTGTGGCGTACCAGTTGTTTCTGTTGGGATTACTAATCCTAAACAGGAAGAAGAGTTTGAAATTCTGGAAGATCATCGTTCTCAGAGATCTTATTATAAAAAGATTATTATAAAAGATGACATTATAGTAGGGGCGATCTTTGTTAATTGTATTGATCGGGCTGGGATTATCACCGGTTTGATTAGGAATAAGATAGATGTTAAGAGCTTTAAGGAATATCTCTTAAAAGAGAATTTTGGACTTATCTCTCTCCCTGAGAATTACCGAAAACATCTCGTTACTGGGGTTGGGACAGAGATATGAACTTATACCAAAATTCTAAAAAACAGAATTTTGGTATAAGTTCATATCTCCAGGTTATAACGGATTTTAGGGGAAGCAATAGAGAACTGATCACTCTTGAGAATGTTTTAAAAGTTTGTGTAAATCTGCTTACGCGAGCTTCTTTAGTTGTAAAGAACCAAAACAACGAACCAAGAATGAGTATTTTTAAATGAGAATAGACGCCAAAGGGATTCATTATAAAGAACTTAATCGTTTGATCAAAGATGCCTTTTATAATGATAAGGTAGATGAGTTTGTCCTTGATGGGATTAATGGACAAAGATACATTGCCGATGGCCTAAAGGGCAGAGTTAAAATTATAATAAATGGTGTGCCTGGAAATGACCTGGCAGCCTTTGCCAATGGGCCAGAGATAACGGTAAACGCCAATGGTCAGGATGCCATAGGTAATACCATGAATGCTGGTAAGATCATCATTCATGGACATGCAGGGGATATCCTGGGGCACGCAATGCGTGGGGGTGAGGTCTTTGTAAAAGGAGACGTTGGGTATCGGGTAGGTATTCATATGAAATCCTATCAGGATATGTGTCCTACGATAATTGCCGGTGGTTGTGCAGGGGATTTTTTAGGTGAATATATGGCTGGTGGAAGGATTATTATCTTAGGTTTAAATGCCACAGAAGATTCAGAACTTGTTGGCAAATATTGTGGGACAGGACTTCATGGCGGGGCTATTTATATCCGGGGAGAGGTAGAGAAGTTTAAATTGGGAAAAGAGGTTGGGGTAATGGCAATGAGCCCAGAGGAAGAGAAGATGATTGGGAGGTATGTTGAGGAATTTTGTGGATATTTTGGATATGAAAAAGAGCAGGTCTTGGCCAAGGGGTTTACTAAATTGTTTCCTTATTCTACCAGGCCTTATGGGAAGATTTATGCGTATTAGAAACAGGTGTCAGTGATCAGTTTAAAGAAAAAAAAGGGGAACCATGGATAAGTTATTTACAGCGCACAATTTTTTAAAATAAGTTGAACTTTTATTCGTTATGCCATGCCCGATTGGGCATCCTTCATTTGTCAGTTTATACTTTTTTAAAAGATTAACACAGAGTACACAGAGGGTTATAGGGATACACAGAGAAAAAACTAAAAGTAAAACAAGAAGTTACTTTAAAAAACTCTGTGTTTCTTTGTGTTCTCTGTGTTGAAAAAATTGGGAAAGTGTAAACTACTTTTTGCCCTAAATGAAGGATGCCCCTGATTGCTTAAATTTTTTACGTCGGGAAAAACGTAAAAATTGATAATTAATGACAAGTATTGGAGCTCCTTGTGTTTGATCGGATTATGAGTCGGATCAAGGAAAAAGTGCGTAATCGACAATACATTATGACGTTCCATGCCGAAGAGGAAATGGCAGATGACAATCTTTCAATCTTCGACATTGAGGGTGCGATTCTTGCTGGACAAATTTTTGAACGTCAAAAGGATCCAACCAGTGCGGAATGGAAATATAGACATCTTTCCAAAATAAATACCGTATTCTCTAAGTATCTAGCGGCAAGAGAAGACAAAAATTTTGCTGTAGTGAGTTATTAGTAGGCTTATTATAAATTTTCTTAGTGCATCTTCCCGTAAAATTGCCTCTGTTTGAGCGGAGCGAGTTAGGCAATTTAGGGAAGCAAGCTTAGAAAATTCAAAAAGACTACTCCAACGAACGAAGCAAAGATTTTTGTCTTCTCACCCGCAAGATTATTTTGGAAAGATGT
>JAZDLJ010000215.1:0-3392 GCA_043802115.1 bacterium
ATACAAAAACAAAACATTGGTGTAGGAATCCATTTTCGAGGTTTACACCTACAACCTTATTATAAAGAAAAGTATCAATATAAACCAGAAGACTTTCCTGTTGCCTCATATGTATCCGATAGGGTTATCTCAATTCCTTTATATCCGAAGATGTCAGAGGATGATGTTTTGGATACAATACAGGTAGTAAAAAGGGTAATAAAGAGATCTCAATAAGAAAATTTTTGTAATTTTTGGCACTGGTGTACTTAAATGGGATTTTTTTAGGGCCCTTAGCATGGAAGAAAATGAGTTCCATTTAAGTACACCAGTGCCGAATTGCCAGGTTGAAATAAATCATATTGCATTGCGAATCATTAATCAGCCGTCCCTACGGGACTAAAAATATTTTGTTCTCCACTATTTTCATATAATCCCTACGGGATAAAAAAATATAAAAACAATTTTGACTAGGTATAGTACTCTAACTTAGGTTTTCCCAGGTGATTGTGTTAGTTAAGACTAGTATGTTAAGGCATAAAGGCACAAAGTTTTTTTTTGTTTTTTCCTTTTTTCCTCTGTGCCTCTGTGCCTTTGCTACTTTGTGCCTTAACAGTTAGTTACAAAATTAACCTACATTATTTTAAAAAACCTAAGTTGGAGTAGTATACTTAGTTGTTAGGAGTCAGTATATGAAAAAAACACCTAAAATATTACTAACGCTTTTCAGCATAATCCTAATCATTATTATTGCCGTAACTATTGCCCTTAAGCTTTTAATTACGGAAGAGAGGGTAAAAAAAATTCTTATCCCCCCTATTGAAAAAAAGATTAATCGAAGAATTACGATAGGATCTCTCAGTGTAGGACTTTTCAAGGGTATTACTATTTCTAATCTGACAGTAGCTAATAATCCTCTTCAATCCCCTCAAGGAGAAGGTAAGGGCAGGGTTACAGAGGAGAACTTTGTTTCTTTTGCTGAATTTGTAGTTAAACCAAACTTATTTGCTTTACTTAAAAAACAGTTAATTATAACTAAGTTGAATTTAATAAAACCTAATATATATATTGAAAAGAATAAGTTACGTAAATTAAATTTTGATGATATTCTAAAAAATATAGAAGGTGAGAAGACAAGAAAACAAGAAGACAAAAAGGCAGGAAGACAAGAAGATGAGAGCGGAATAAAAGATGAGAAAGATGGCATGGATAAAGGTCAGGGATTTCCCTTTGAACTCCTAGTTGAAAAGGTTATCATTAAGGACGGTGCACTTTACTTTTCAGATAAGACCCACTCGCCAGCATTTGATATAAGATTAGCTAATATTGATTTAGCAGTAAAAGATATAAACCTTGTCAAGCCTATACCCTTTTCACTTCAAGCTAATATTATAGGAAAGGAGAGTTCTCTTTTAAAAATTAGTGGTGATTTGAGCTTGTCTCCTCAGGGACTAACTGCTTTAACTACTCAAGTCTCTGTCCAAAATTTTGATATAGCTTATCTTGCTCCTTATTATAAGAGATTGCTTCCTTTTACCTTAAATAAGGCACTCCTTGATTTTGACCTTAATGCCAAGGTTGTTAATAAACTCCAGGAGATAACGGCTGTTGGTACGGTTAACTTTAAAGATACCTCTTTTTTATACAATAAGTTTTCAGCAAGTGCGATAGAAGGATTATCACTTGGTAGCGGATTTGATCTTGTTGTTAATCTTGCTAATGAAGAACTTCATATAAACAGCCTAACTCCTTATCTGAAAAAGATAAAAATGATTCTTCAAGGAGTTGTTAAAAAATTTAAAAGTAGTCCTGCCTGGTCATTAGATTTAGCTATAAATACCCTGCCTCTCTCAGATGTCCTGGATTCTATACCTAAACAGATTATTCCAATTTTAACTGATATTTCTCTACAAGGGTTATTAAATTTAAAGGCAGATCTCAAAGGAGAGATAAGGGATATCCGTAATTATCACTTAGCCTCTACTCTTGACCTAACTGAGGGTAGCTTTAGATATAATATGATGCCAAATCTTAACCCATCATTTAATCTGCACCTAAGACTAGATGAAAGGGATCTAAAAGTAAAGGATAGTGATCTTACCTTAAATCAAAATCTAGTGACTATTGCAGGGGCAGTAAATAATTATCTTTTAAATAACAGGGTTGTTGAGCTTAATCTGACATCTAATGAGTTTAATGTGAATAAAGCTATGGAGGTTTTAAAAACCTCCTCGAAAATTCAAGAAGAATCTACCAAAGAAATCCCTAAAAAAGATAAAAAGAAGGATACTGAAGAGGTTAAACCTGTTGACCTTAAAGGTATGAAAATATCTAGTAGTCTGAAGATTGCTAATCTCTTATATAATAAATTGACAGTAAGAAATTTTAATATAAAGGCGAATGTTGTAAATAATATTGCAACCATTAGATCGATCAATTCTCCTCTTGCCCAAATAGGTCAAGGTGAGGTAGACGTTCAGAAGCTGGTTATTGATCTTAATAATGCTGGTTTGGACTATAACGCCTCATTATCAGTGAATAAAGTAGAAGCCAATGATTTTGTTTCTAGTTTTACCCCTGGATTTGCCAATACAATATATGGAACCCTTTCTGCTAAAACAGCTTTAAGAGGGCACGGGACTTTGCCTGAGAATATCAAGAAGAATTTAAATGCTAATGGTGATTTTAAGATTACTGATGGAAAGGTTACTAACTCTAAGTTACTGGCTAATATCTCAAGTTTTATCAATATTGAACGGTTAAGAAACCCTATCATAAAAGAGGTTAATGGGAAATTTAAGATTGAGAATGGCTGGATATACATCCCAGACCTTAGCTTATTGAGTTCTGATATATCCTTATTTTCATCAGGGAAGGTAGGGCTTGACAAAGAGTTAGATTTAACTGTAGATTTAGCCTTAGATAAAAGTCTTGCTGAAAATCTAAAAATAGGTTCTTTTATTGATAAGACAGAGGATATCCATATCCCTATTTTTATTGGTGGAGACCTTTCTTCTCCTAAAATATCCCTAAATCAAAAGGCGTTACAGGAAAAGGCTATGAAGCAGTTTGAGAAGAAAGGAAAGGAACTGTTAAAAGAAAAGGTAGACGAGTCATTAAAAAAATTGTTTAAGGGTAACGATCAGGGGAATAAACAAAAGGGAGGGTCCTACCTTCCCTCACTATTGCAATTACACTAGCCCCGCTTAATTCGGCACTGGTGTAGTTAGATGGGATTCTCTAAGAGGCTCTCTTATTGGGTTTGCAGAAATCTTTGTTTCGTTCGTTAGAGTAGCCTTTTTGAATTTTTTTAAGCTCGCTTCCCTAAAATTGCCAAAATTCGTTCTAACAAGATTTCTGCAAACCCAATAAACACGGGGAAAAATGAATCCCATTTAACTACACCAGTGCCA
>JAZDLJ010000220.1:0-2636 GCA_043802115.1 bacterium
TGTAAATTTTCTTAGTGCAGCTTCCCGTAAAATTGCCTCTGTTTGAGCGAAGCGAGTTAGGCAATTTAGGGAAGCAAGCTTAGAAAATTCAAAAAGACTACTCCAACGAACGAAGCAAAGATTTTTGTCTTCTCACCCACAGGATTATTTTGGAAAGATGTCTATTATAATCTCACCGTTAGATTAGTCTGTTCCCTCTTAGCGGTTATCCACCGATTACCAGGTAACCAAACCTCAATGTTCGGTTCCTTATTATACCAATCCCCCTTCCAGTTAATAGCTACCTCTTCCCCATCTGAGATAACAGAGAGTGAGAGAGGGCCAAAAGAGGTTGGTGCATGGTTGAATGAGATAGTTATAGATCGCCTTAACCATTTTAATGGGACTCCAGAACAAAGGATAAGTTTCCAATCTGTTTCTTCTTCCCGAATCAGACAGTTTCTAACCATAATTATCCATTCTGCTGCAGCCCCGACATGCTGGCAATCGCCCATACAACCAGTCCTTAAGCGAGGATGGATTGCCTCTGGCCATTGTCCTGTTGATGAGGCCAAATTAGCGATAGTGGTCATTAAATCAAAGAAACGTTTATCTCCAGCCCTTAATAGCGCTTGGGCAATATGAAGAGTTAGATAGGGGTTTATGCCTGAATGGGCAATGTCATGAAAAAAACCACCATTAACAAGAGAGTTTTTCATTAAATAATCTACAGTGTTCACTACCCACTCGTTTCCTGGTGACCATAACTTAAGTGGATAGCTAACAGCTAAAGACCCTATAGCTCCACTATCCATTCGTCTATAAGGAGAGGCGGGCATTGCTTGATAACCAAGGTTTTTGGAGACACTATTGAGGCTCTTTTCAACAGAAGAGAAGAGACTTCCTGCCTCTTTAGTGAATCTTTGAGCATCTTTTTGATCACCTAATGCAGAGAGTAAGTACCCAGATGAATACAAACCAGCAACGCTCCAAAAATTGTCCCAATAATAATAATCATTTGGGCCAAGGTGTTCTGTACTGAAACCAGATGGAAGCAGACCCGCATAAGGTTTATTAATTCCTGTTGATAGCCTCTTGTCTGATATCCATTTAGCAGCAAGTCTTATTGGACGACTCCAGGTAAGGCTTGGCTTTTTTCCACTTAATTCACAAAACCTTTGCATAAGCCATAAAACTTCACCATTTGAGTCCCATTCCCCTTCCTGAGAGACAAAGTACCCATTTGAATTCTGTCGAGAAAGAAATCTTTCAATTATCCTTTCCGCCCTGTTTATAAAGCCGGCGGTTAAGAGGGCATGGACAATAAAGGCTGTGTCTCTAAACCAAAACCTCTTATAGGTATAAGGGCCGGCATAGACATTGTCAGGGGTGTGTAGGATAAGTGTCCGTAAGCTTGCTTCATACAAAAATTTAAAATGTTGATCAGGGAGTTCTAATCCGCTTTTTTCTTCAAGGCTTTTTTCCCATAACTCATCGTTCTTCGTTTTTTGTTCTTCGTTGTTAAGAATTAAAGGGAAGGATGACCTTTTTTTATTATCTAAAGGTATATCAACTCTTATATTTCGTTTAATATTTGGTCTTAATTTAAATAATGCCGCTGCTGTGGCCATTCCAACCTCACAAATTATTTTAGTCTTTGGCACTTCTTCTGGGGTTAATATCTTCTGATAAACATCACCCTTACAATAACGTGAAAATCTGAATTCATCAGGGTGAGGATAAAAAAAAATTTGTTCTTTTTTATTGACCTTCCAACCGTTTTTGTCAAAGGAGAGGGCTATCTCATGAATAAAACTTATCCCTTCAGGATTATATGGACGGAGAGAGATAACGAGCCAACTTTCAGTATTGGCATATCCTGTTAGGGTTACTCTACAGCTTAAGTTTTCTGCTCTTAAAATAGCCTCTACCTTTGATTCTAAATGAAGATTTTTATTTTCCACCGTAGTAATAATCTTTAAATTGTCTAAGATGTCAATTCCTTGAGTTACTGAGGGTAATCTGGATGGAATAAGCTCTTCACCCCTTAAAGCAATAATCCAACTATCTATGGACCAACTATCAAAAAAGGGCATAACCAGTCCTCGAGGATCAACGATAGGTGTTTGTGAAAATCCAGGGACACCTACTGCTGTCCAATTACGATGGGTAAGGTTAATATGGGTTAAAGAAAAGGCTCGAGGGATAAAAGATTTATTTTTGGGATCGAATTGCTGATTTACCCAAAATGGCCAGACCCAATCAAGATTGTGCTGAATAGCCTGATAGTTAATTAGACCTCGTGCATGCAATACTGCCCCTGCTCGTAAGAGTTCTATAGGCGCAATAACCTCAGATGGTTGTGCAAACTGATTAAATCGATACATTAATTGAATTGGATCAATAAAGCCTTTGTCAAGGGCAACCCGTCTAACCATAAATCGCCATGGAAACCACTTAAACCACATTATTTCTTCCTTTCCATATGGTCGCTCACTTACTGGTTTTAACTAACCCAAGCATTTAGAAAAAGCAAAGTTGGAGTAGTATAATTGTCCATTGTTAAAAATTAAAGGGCAATGTGAATTTTTTATTTTTTTGTCTTGAAAATTACTGACTAAGTACCATTTACAACTAACATAATTTAGAAAAATTAC
>JAZDLJ010000235.1:0-19122 GCA_043802115.1 bacterium
TCTCTTGGATATCTGAAAATTATTAACTTAAAAGATGTAACGAAGATATCTTCTTATAGTGGAGGTCTTAACAGTATATACGACCTTATGCTTGAAGATAGCCATGTCTATCTTATTGATAGGTTCAGTGGTCGGATGTTATCTGGTGGAAGGTTAAATATTATAAACATCTTGGATCCCACTTTACCTTCCCTTGACAGTTCTTATGAACTAACTAATGATATCCCAAGTACCTTAGATAAGGATGGTAATTACATTTATCTGGGGACACAAAATGGGAAAATAAAGGTATTGGATATAAGCAATATATCCTCTCCAAGTTTAGTATCCGATTTTGAATTACCTATTGAAGATGTTAAAAGTATTACTAAAATACATGTCGTAGATAACACTCTCTATGCTGCTGTGGATAATACTATAAAAATAGTCGATGTGACCAATAAAAACAACTTAAGGATAACAAAAGAACAGCAATTTACTGATAAGGTTTATAATTTTGTTATAAAGGATAATTATGCCTATGTGGCTGCCGGAAAGGATACAGGAAAGGATGGTTTAAGGGTCATAGATTTAAATACAGTAAATAGCGTTTTACCTCAACCTGTCTCTGCCTCTTCTCCTCTCAATGATATTACTATTGATAGTTTGACTACATCACCAGAAAACCCTGGACCTGGAGATGAATTTACAATCCAGGCAAAATTGACAAATAAAAACAGTAATGCAATAAGGATTGATATAGATTTTTTAATTTCAGGTTCAAATATGAAAACAGATAGTTATAATATAAAAGATATGAATCTTCCCAGCATAAAAACTTTAGGAAGTAATGTAGAAATAAATAAAAAATTTACTATCAATTTACCAGGAACCTACACTATTAAAGTTGAGGTACATATGGCTGATGATGATACACTCTTAGATAGTAAAACTGTTGATATAGGTATATCACCTACGACCCCAACTCTTACCTCTATCTCTTCCCAGAATTTTCAGGATCTTATTCCTGGAAATATTGTAACTATCCAAGGAACCAATTTTGTTAAAGAACCAAGATTTAGCCTTTTTGGAGAACCTCAAATAGCAAGTAGCTGTCTTCAGCCATTAAATGCCTTTAGTGTGGCAGTAAAGGGGCAATATGCCTATGTTGTGGATGATGTCGGGTTGAAGGTGATAGATATAAGCGATCCTGAAGAACCAATTGTAGTTAGTGGATATCCTCTTCCTTCCGATTCTTTTTTTTGCTATAGTACACATCCTTATTCCAGAAGTATTTATATCCCAGATGATAATAATCGATTAAAAGATTATGCCTTTGTAGCAAATATTCAAGGTTTAAGTATTATTAATATTAGTGATCCCTTTAATCCTCTTGAAGTAGGACATTATGAGGTAAAATCTGATAGCTTAGATCCTTCAACCTGGAGAACAGTAGATTATCTTGGTGTTTATGGAAATTATGTCTATATCAACGGCCTTCAAGGGGGTTTTGGGATTATTAACATCTCAGACATAAACAAACCTAGCAAGATAAAATATCCCCAAATTTCCTCTGATGGAGGAATTAGTATTAAAGATGGATATGCCTATGTAATTGATTATTTTACCAACACATTAAAGGTCTTAAACCTGGAGACTCCTAACGACCCTGTGGTAAGTAAAAAAATCACCATTGCTAAACACCCTCAAGATATTTGTATATCTGGGAACTATGCCTATGTGATATCAAATGAAAAGGCTGTTTTATCTGTTATTAATCTAACTACATATAATATAAAAACCTGTGACCTCCTGAAATCCTGCTCAGATGTCTATCTTTGGGATATATATGTAACAGGGGATTATGCTTATGTAGCAGCAGGAAAGGATGGTTTAATAGTAATTGATATAAAAAATCTAGAGGAACTTACAAATTATCCTCCTGTTTATGATGAGACCAGAGGTGTGTATGTGGTAGATAATTATGCCTATGTGGCTGAGAAAACAGGAGGGTTAGTAATACTTAATAAAACTAATCTCCAAAAGGGAGAAGAACCTTTTCTTGGAACTTATTTCAAGATAACTCAAACATATTGCGAAGATGTAGAGGTGTCTGGTAATTATGCTTATATTGCTGCGGGTGAAGATGGCGTGCAAATTATGAATATAAGCGACCCAGAAAATCCAGTTTTAGAGGGGAATTATAATCCATATGATTTAGTAACGGGTAAATCATCAAGTAATGCTTTGGGTATTCATGTTGTGGATGATTATTTTTATATTGCAGACTGGTCGGGAGGATTAAAGATAGTAGATATACGTAGTCAATCTCTTACGGGTCTTTATAAGGGTCAGGATAAGGCTCAGGGTTGCATCTTTGACGTCCATGTATTAGATAATTACGCCTATCTAATTGAAATAAATAGCGCCAATAGTGGGTTAAGGATTATCGATATCAGTAATAAATCAGCGCCAAAAAACAGCAGTTTTTTCTCTGCTTCAGTTGAGGCAGTATCTGTCAGGGGAAATTATGCCTATTTAGCTTGTGGAAGTGAGGGATTTAAAATTTTAGATGTATCTAACAAAAAAAACCCGCAAAAGATAGGATCACTTCTAGGTGATTTCTCTGATGTATATGTCTCAGGGAATTATGCCTATGTAGTTTATAAAGATGGAACTGATAAAACTGACGAACTAATGATAATTGACATAAGCACTCCTTCTAATCCTAAATCTATTGGTTCTTTTTATACTCCGGAAAAAATAAAAGAAATAGAAGACATTGTTGTATTAGATAATTATGCCTACATAGCCGCTGGATGTGATGGACTACATATTATTAATGTAAGCAATCCTTCCAGTCCCCAGGAAGTTGATTTTTGTCCAACTGTAGGGTATGCAGAAGGCCTTGATGTTAAAAAAGATGGAGATTTTATCTACGTTTATGTGGCAGATGGAGGTTTAACTATTATTGATATTCCTGTTTATCAGTTTACAGATACCTTTATCACAGATACCTTTATTCCAGATACAGACATAACAAGCATAAGCGGAACCATCCCGGCAGCAGCAGTAGAAGGGATGTATAAATTATTAATCACCAGTCCTGAAGGTCAAAGTTGGATTTTGAAAGATAGGATTAAGGTAACAAATCAGTCGTCAGCTATTTCCTCACCTGTAGAGTACGCGCTACCAACAGATATATTTGATCCTATATTATCTTATTATTTTTCCAACCAAAATATTTTAAGTTTTATGGGATTCTGTCCTGGCTGGACTAAACCTGGTTTACAATATCCTTATTCTGAGGCAATATCTCCTGGATATGCTATTATATTGAATGAGTTAGGATTATCGAGGTAAAAAGTGATTAAAATTAGCAAAAGAAAAAAATCTATCATCCCTTTGATCTTCATTTTTTTAATAATAGTAACCTGGCATCCTGCTACTTATGCATTTGATGCATTTAAATGCGCTGATTCAAAGTGGAATTGCGAAAATGTCTGTAATACAAGATATAAAACTTGTGATAGTAACTGTGAGGATAAAAAAAATGACGATGCTTCTCGTTGTTATGATGATGCTTGTGGCGGCGGTGAAACTGAATATTGCGATAATAATGAGGAATGGGATGATCTTGATGATTGTATAAATGATACTGAAAGGAATTATGGAGATTGTAATGATACCTGTTACAATAATAGCTTAAGTTGTGATGAAATCTGTCAAACTAACTACAATAATTGTAATTCTACTTCTCCAATATCATCGTCTAACCCGAATCCAACTACTTCATCCTCATCTTCCTCTTCCTCTTCTCCTGCATCTTCCACTGCCTCATCATCTTCTTCAGTCCCTAATATCACTGCTAATATTCATTTTTCTAAAGGTTCAGCTATTATTGAAGAAAAGGTTATTATAACTGTTACACTTCAAAATTCTGATGGATATGAAGTAAAAGATGTCTCTTGTGTCTTATCTCTTATTACTAATACTACTAACAAGACGCCAACAGAGATTCATGATTGGGGAGATAGGATAAAGATTCCTGCCAATATGGGCTATAGAGAATTGACTTATGAGTACACAACTCAATACATTGGTTCTATCCCTTTTGAGGCTAATGTTTATCTGTCTGGAAGTAGTAAACCAATGACAACTATAAGTGGTATATTAAAAGTAGAAAATACCCCTCTCACAACTTCAATTGCTAATCCTCGTATTAATGCCAGCTTAAATTTTTCAAAAAATCCAGTAATCGTAGGGGAAACAATAACTATAACGGTTAATTTAGAAAATAAGGAAGATCTCCTTATAGATAATATTTCTTGTGTCTTATATCGTTTTACTACAACTGGGATGAGAACGTTAGAACATAGTTGGGGAGATACGCTATCAATCCCTAAGAATGGTACAAAAGCCCTTACATATGAGTATAAAACCGAATTTATTGGTAAGGAGGAATCTAGCAATGAGTTTGAGCTGGATGTAAATTATTTTAATACAGACATAATAGATGTTACAGGTTATTTAGATGTAACAGATATCCCTATCCCTGCTAAACCTTCCGACACTTCCAACCTTGATATTGATGCAAGTCTGGAATTTTCTGAAGATTCAGTTACTGTTGATAATGATGTTTCTATCAAGATTATTATAACAAGTAATAATAGTGATATTGTTACTAATATTTCCTGTAGATTGTATCTTATTACAAACACCGATTCTAAATTACCATCACTTATCCATGATTGGGGTGATGATATCTCAATCTCTAACAGCAGACAACTTTTTTATAATTATCAAACTGAATTCACTGGGGAAAATGAGTTTGAAGCAGAGATACGTTATTTTGATAAAATCTTAAAGACAAAAACGATAAAAAAATCGTTAAAAGTAGAGAAAATTAATGAGAATCCAATTGATATCTCTATTGAATCTTTATCTTCATCATCATCTGCAATTAGTATTGAAGAAGATGTAACTCTTTCTATTGGTTTAGTTAACTGGGAAACAACCCAGGTGTCTTATTCTTTAATAATAACGGCAATACAATCTCAAAATGGAGATATATATAAGTGGAGATACAATAATAATATCCTACCTGTTTCTATAGGGATTCAACCAGTTGAACATTCAATCACTCTTCCATTTCCTGATAATTATACTATTACAGCTACCTTAGTTTGGGATGATAATGATGGTGATGAAAAGAACATGACTTACAACAGGCCTGTAACCATTAGGGTTGATCCAGCTTCTGATTTTTTAGGGATAGATGTATCAATTGAGGATATCACAATATCATCTGCCAATGGTCTCCCAGTTTATGCAGGAGAACAAAACACTATTCAGGTTAGATTAAAGAAATGGGAGGCAGGCACTGTTAATTATATAATAGGGATTCAGGTAAATGGATTCCCTTGTAAAGGATTTACGTTTGGATCTATTGAAGATATTGATGGTGAAGAAAAAATAATAGAATGTGAATTTTTACCAACAGATACTGGCATATATAATATTACAGCTATCTGTTATTATGGAACAATGGATGTTGAACAAGTTAAGACAATAGAGCTAAGGGTATTTGAGAATATAATTAGTGAACCAACTGCTCCTGATATTACCTACGATGATCCTCCTTTAAGCAATTCAACGTATTCTTCCTACCTTGGCGATTTTGCCCCCTCCTTTGTCGGATACGAACCCGGTCACATCTGGTTCACAGCATACCTCTCTCAGGAGATAAAAAATGAAATTTCTACTGATTATTCTTTACCAGCTTCTTTAACCTTAACCCTGGAATATAATGACTTTAATACAGATAAAAATTTCTCTGAATCCAACTGGACTGATATTCGTATTGAAGAGATTACCCCTGCCAGTAATTCAGAGTCAGACTATTTACGTTTTGATGCAACTACTTATTTTCCATACCTTATAAAGGTAACCAATGAAAATAACAACTCCTCCCTTATTAAAAAGAACTCAGATTATTCAGATTATTATTGGCAAACAGGACAAGACATCTATTTTCGTTTAAAAGTTGAATTTAACAGGAGGAGAGAAACTTCATCAATAGTTAAAATAAAATTTCCTGAGCCACCCGAGCCTATCTTAGATGATAAATTAATAGTGGAAACAGTGGCATCAGGACTAAGTAACCTGACTGAGGAAGAAGAGAAAAAAATTGTAGGTAAATTGCAAGTCAGATGGAAATATGATAAAGATTATGAAGAAGAAGAAATAGATGAAGCTATAACCAGCGCAAGTGGTTTTGTTATCTTTACAAATCTTTATGATTCAGAGGGCGCTCCTGCCTATCTCTGCTATAGACAAAAGGACCTGGATAAGATTAAAAATAGAGATAAAAATGGATATGGTGTACTAAAGTATTACCCCTATCCCAAAAATAAAAATGAGTTTCTATCTATAGAATCAATAGATAAATTTCAAGAAAGGTATTATTCTACTCACTATGAAACAAAGCCCCTAAGTGAGATTACAAAGACAGCAGCAGATATAAGGAAGGAGAAATATTATGTTGTGGCATTCAAAGATATATCTACAAGTTTACCTACCAATTTCTGGTTGGGAAGATTTGAGGAAAAATGGATTCCGTATACTCTTGGATACAGAGATTCTACCTTGGATGAATTTATCCCATATCAAAACGATGATGGCGCCCCTGTCACCAGTTATGTCTCATCTATAATAAGAAGTCCTGAATTAATTTACGGCCAGGGAACAGCCCCCACTTATCCACCTGAGGTTAATAATTGTTATATAGAGTTGCCTCCTAAAGCTCACAGCTATAAAATCAGTTGGGATTATCCAAAAGATACTCAGGATTTAATAACTAATGGAAAACTTAAATTTTATACTTATGTGTGTAAGAAAACTAAAAACTCATCTGGAAAATGGACAGAATGGAGACTATTTTCAGAAGGATCAGAGGCTAGAAAAGAGTTAAGTGAGGTGTCAACAGCCCCCTGTAATAACAATAATTCCAAAATCAGGGTAACAGCTTATGTTACCCTGAAAGATGAGGAACTCGCCAACTCAGGTTTCATCCTGACTAATAAAGAGATGGGTTTTAGTATCTTTGCAATGAATACTGCTACCTCTCTCTGTTCAAAAGATAAACCTGTTTTAAAAAATGAGACTGGTTATGATTACCTGGATGCTATAGATGCTTCTATTGCATCAGGAACATATAAAGGCGCTCATCCTGTTAAATTATTTAATGCTCATGAAGGTCCTAATGCAGGCGAGCTGACTCTGGAGTGGGAACCTGGTTTCTGGGATATTCAAAATGATCCATCTAATCAAGATCGTGATTATGAATATCTTCTAACTTATTATCAAGTCTCTGATTCCATTTCAACTGTAGCTCAAGAGAATCCTGAACTATTGATTGGTAATATAGATAGCCCGCCCTGGGAAAAAATAACAGTCCCTGGTAGTTCAACAACAGCCCCAAAGACCTTTTATCGAGCAGTAATTAATTTTCTCTCAAAAACAGGACTAACTCCTGATACAAATAATCGCTATAAATTCGGGTTATATTCCAAACCTAAAAACCCGGATTTAGCCCGATCTGTCTCTGTCCTAGATGATAAGCATCAACTTAGATTTCGTCCAGCCAATGAATATCCTTCTTCTCCAATAATTAAGAGGATAACTTCTGTTATAAAAAACGAGCTTAAAGGTGTCATGCTCGAATTTAACAGCAATAGTAATTACCTTGAGATAAAAAATAGAGGTGAAGGGTATTATCCAGACCCATTTGAAAAAAATTATGGTCTGTTTGTAATTCGTGAATATAATTCAAGTCCGGAAAGTGCTGCTGAGTATACCCCAAAAGAGTATCTCTTTAGGCCAAAGGTATTGAAAGAGAGTAAGGATTCGTATAAGTTCTTCCTGCCAGGTAATGGAGCTGGTAATTATGTCTATAAGATCTGGGAGGTCTATAATGATTATGATGATTATCTTGTAAAATTCCCTACTGGAAAAAATAACCCTGTCTGCGATTGGATTTATGGGGTATGGTCTGAAGGGTCAGAAACATCGGCAGCAATATCAACTGATTATCCAGACAAAGCAGCCCCAGAGATTGTTGAGGTATATGGAGAAGGTAGTGGGGGTAATAAAAAGATTCATCTCCAATGGAATGAAGTAGCTGGTGTAAGTAATTACAAGGTCTATATATCCACAGGCATGGATAGTAATAAGAAATGGAAGGTCTATCCTGAGAAAGGGACACTGACTCAAACAGGATTACTAATTGATCTTTCAACAGAAAGTGCTAATGACTATAATGTTATTGCAGCAGCCTATTATCCTAATGGAGTGGAAAGCCTGTCTGAGACCCGGGAGGTACACTTTACCACTGTCTGTGGGAGTGTTTCTCTTCTTAAAGCTCAATTAGGCCCAAGACCTGGAGAAGTAACCTTAGCGTGGGAGGTGGAAGATAATGAAAATATAATAGACGGATTCCGAATTTACGTAAACAAACGAGGGGATACCCGGGAAGAGGTAGTAGTTGTTAAGGATAAGACAGCACGTTGCTATATTGTTGAGGGATTATCAACGACAACAGGGGTTACCTATAGTTTTGAGGTTAGTGGGATATTTAGTGCGATAGAAGGTAAGCGCTCTACTAGACTTCAGGTACAGATCCAGGGAGGCATAGATGGACTTTGGCATGGTACAGATGTTGATTTTGTTAACGAGGTCTGTGGATGCCCCAATATCATTGGACAAAGTGTAACCTATATTCAAAGTGGAGAAGCTCCTGAACCTCCTGCTCCTAAAAATTTAAATATAATGCATGGAGATAGAGGTGGAGAGGCAATTATAACATGGACAAGCGCCCTTCCAGATGGTGAATATCAGGATGGGTTTGGTTTCATGCTTTACTATGCGCAGGGTGAAAGGTCTACCAATTGGAATAAATACTTTATCCCATATAAAGGCGCTGGGTCGTCCACAGACAAAGATATCTTAACTCTAAAGGACAATCTCCTTCCTGATTCAAATTTTAATAGAATCACTGATGAATATACATTTAAAACAACGATAGGGGGATTAGTGCCTGCCAGTAAATATAGATTTAAGATTCAGAGCTATTATGCAATTAATACAAATGGCTCTATCTCTCTTTCCTATAACCCAACTTCGTGTGTATCGCCCCCGTTTTTAATCTTAAATGGGCCTTCAGGTCAGATTTCTTCAGATCTAAAAATAACAGGGATGTATTTGGAGGATTTTGAGCTTGCTTTTTCAAAGCTAGAATGGGATTATAGCGATCCTGATGACAGAGAGGTGGATTTTATTATAAGGATAAATATTGAGGGGAAAGAAAACCTCTTTCCTGACTTTGATAGCGGACAATTATTAACTAACAGGAAGATAGTTTTCAATGCTGAACAGGGTAAATATTATTTACATTGTGAGAGCCTGTTAAATATAGATTTAAGTATGTACCTTGGTAAAATAAATACTATAGATTTAAATTCTGGTGGGACCAACGATCTAGATGTAAGTGTAATACCCTATTATCATTTCCGTGATTCACTGGGTAAAAAATATATTGTTACTTCTCCAAAGGGCCAAACAACAACTGCACAAATCTATTACCTTGATTTTAATAATGATGGCTATAAGGATACACAGATGAAATTATCATCATCCCCGGCAAATAAGATAGAACTAATGGATGTATTTAACCCTGAAAACAGGAAAGAGATTGATCTGGGAGATTCAAATTTCAACTATCTTGGAGCCTTTGATCTAAACACTAAAGATTTTACAGATATAGATCCTAGAGTTAGCCAGGGACAGGAACTTTTATTTAAGAAGCCTGATAATACATTAAAGATATTGATGGTTGTTAATAACAATGATTCTTTTGAGGTAGAAGAGAGGACAAAATCTATTACAGAACTAGCTGCTATTACTAATAATAATCCTTTCATCCCGCAAAAGGCCTATTATCTTTATGGAGAAGATAAAGATACAATTGAAGCTGAATGGAACTACATATTCAGTCACTTGCTCAGGATAGACGATAAATTGTATGCCCTGTCTCCTACGGCTATTTATGCAGATATCTCAGGTAATAACTATCAGCTAGTTCAATGTGGTTACAAGATCTATGGTTATGAATTATTATACAAAAATAATAGCTTATTTATTAATGAAACTCCATTAGAGGATTTGATAGTTTATTTGAATGATTTTGATTATGGGAGGGATATATCTAATAACGTTCCTCTCTTAACTGATAACCAGAAATATGATCCTGACAATCTTGCTGAAATTCCTTCAATAACTCCTAAAGCTGAGGAAACTGTGGTTAATAACGGATTGGTAGAGCTGATAGCTGATGTATCTGATGAAGTAATTTTGGGGAATGAAGATCCTGCAAATGGAGGAGCAATTGGAAGAGGTGAAAAAATGGTTGTTAACTTACCATCCACTCCAATAAGTGCCTTTATAGACAATGGAGTACCTTCCCTGGCAAGTGATTCTCCAGATTCATCAACGATTGAAGGGATCAATGGTGAGATTATTAAGCTAGATCAAGGCAAATTACCTTCTTTTGATTTTTATAATGATAAGATTTTACCTGAAATTAAAATTACCCCAATCGAGGATGGAGGGGAATATTTTATCTCTGATCCAACCCCTGAACTTAAGATTAGAATCGAGATTACAGATAATCTTGGAATAAATAGCCAAAGGACAGTAATCACATTAAATGGACACCCCCTTTTTTTCATTCCTATCAGGATTACCAGGGGATTTTCTTACGAATTATCCATAACTAACCAAGCTTTTTATAACTTAACTGTTCAAGGTTATGATTTTCAGGGAAACCAGAAAAATAAAGGCCTTAATTTTACAATATCATTTAGTCATGAATGGGAGGTTAGCGAAGGTGATAGTATCCAGGATGCGATAGATAAAGCAAATGATAATGATGTTATCATTGTCCATCCAGGTACCTATTATGAAAAGATAAGATTTTGGGATAAAGATAAATGTATAACCTTAACCAGTGACGACCCTGATAATCCATCTATAGTGAGTAAAACCATCCTTGATGGAAATGGAGAGAATGGGACAATAGTTTCTTTTTCTGAAGGTCAAGAATCAACTATAGAAGGTTTTACTATAATAAATGGTGGTGGTATTTACTGTTATAGTGAAAGCAAACCTCTTATTAAATTGTGTATTATTAGCGATAATAAAACGGAATCTCCTGGAGGAGGAATTAGCTGTTCCAATTGTGGAATGACAATGCAGGATTGTATTATCAAAGATAATATTTCCCGGCAAAAAGGGGGAGGAATTTTAATTGACGGACATTATCCTGATTATGATTACCCTGTAGAATTAGACAATTGTCTTATCATAAATAACAAGGGAACTTTGGGTGGAGGTATATATGCCAATAATACCTCACTCCGCATAACAAATTGTACTATAACAGATAATAATAACACATCATCAACTAATTATGGAAATGGTATTTATTTTAAATTTTCTCAAACTGATAAATCTCCTAAAACTGATATTAGATATTGTATTATCTGGGGTAATGGCTCAGGATCAGGGTGGTCTAAAAATATCTGGATAACCCAAACAGACAAAGTAAAAATAAGTTATTCAGATATTGGAGATATTGGAAAGATGAATTATGAAGATGATGGGACAAATATAAATAGAAATCCTTATTTTGAGAGTGGCAGTCTAGGTGATTATTACGAGAACGCAAATGACTACTATCTGACATATACTGGCTTAAGTAAGAGTCGATGCATAGATAGGGTAAAAGATATCCAGGCAGTTGATGAAGAAATGGATCACCTGACAACATCTATCGTTGAAGGTTCATTTGATGAGGGACTGTTAGATCTAGGATATCATTATCCTCAACCACCTAAACCAAAGTCAGATTGTGTTAGAGGAGATGTCAATTGTGATGGCAGTATAACTCCTGCAGATGCCTTGGAAGTCTTTCAGGTCTATATTGGTAATGAACCTTATCAAGAAGGTATAGATTATGATGTAAATCAGGATGGAAGTATCTCTCCATCTGATGCCCTTTGTATTTTCCAAAATTATCTTGGGCAGCCAAGCTGTTTAGATAGTGAATTGGAGAGTGAATAAAATTCTTTAAAAAAGTGTTTAACCAATTTGTATCTTAATTTCAACATACAATAGACATCTCTCCAAAATAATCTTGCAGGGTGTAAGAAGACAAAAATCTTTGCTTCGTTCGTTGAAGTAGTCTTTTTGAATTTTTTAAGCTTGCTTCCCTAAATTGCCTAACTCGCTTCGCTCAAACAGAGGCAATTTTATGGGAAGCTGTGCTAAGAAAATTTACAAAAAGCCTACTAAATAACTCACTACAGCAAAATTTTTGTCTTCTTTTGCCCCTAGATACCTAGAGAATACGGTATTTATTTTGAAAAGATGTCTAATGGTAATAAAATAAAAAAGCTATTTTATTACCATTGTAAAAAGGAGGAAAAATTTATGTTTCAAGATTTAGAAAAACATCCTGAGGACACAAAAAAAGAAACCCGCATTTTTTATGTCTGCAACTGGAGGAAGGTAATATTTACTTTAATGACCTTTGGTTTATTAGCGCTTATAATATCAGTCTTCTCTCCAGATATAATATATGCTGGCGAAATAATTATTACAGATATCACCCCTACTGCATTTAGTATAGTCTGCACTGAACAGGAGACCAATTATCCAGATTTGATTATTTACAATGCTAAGAATGAAGAACTCTATAATAACAATAACAGCAAAACTAGCGCTCCATTGAATTCATATACAGATAGTGGATATAAGATAAAGGTAACCTATGAGAGTAATAAAAAGACAAGCTATAATGGTAATATTGGAGAATTAGAATTCCTGACAGAGGCGGAAGACAGAGGAATCTACAAGATTACTATCTCTAACTTAATTCCTGATACAGGATACTTATACAAGATAGGTGAAGAAGAGCAGACAGAGATTAAGACCTGTAAAAGCATTACTGGTTTAGAAGATGTACTTGCCTCAAGGAAAGAAGTTCTTCTTTATCCTGTTTCTGAACAACTTTCAGAAAATGATCATGAAACAAGTCCAGCTCATGGCGCACTGGTTATGCTTACCCTTTTAAATGCCAGCGATAAGGTAATAAGCTATTCACCACTTACCTCTTTTGTAGGTCAGGCATTAGAAGGTTATTCAGAAGAGGAGATAGAGAAACAGCCCCTGGAAAAACAGTATGAAAGATATGCCTATTTTTATCTTGGTAATTTCCATGACCTTGATAGAAAACGAATCAATAATCTTGAAGGTTGTAAATTGAGAGTAAAGGTCTTAGGCTTATCACTTCCTGAAGTAGAAGAACTTAACCTTGACAACCTTTCTAAGCAAGAGAAAGTAGAAGGGAATACATCTATTATTTTAATAAATTAACTAAATTACTTAACCACATTTAATTAATAGACATTTTTCCAAAATAAATACCGTATTCTCTAAGTATCTAGAGGCAAAAGAAGACAAAAATTTTGTTGTAGTGAGTTATTAGTAGGCTTTTTGTAAATTTTCTTAGCGCAGCTTCCCGTAAAATTGCCTCTGTTTGAGCGGAGCGAGTTAGGCAATTTAGGGAAGCAAGCTTAGAAAATTCAAGAAGACTACTCTAATGAACGAAACAAAGATTTTTGTCTTCTCATCTGCAAGATTATTTTGGAAAGATGTCTAATATTAAAAAATATCTGTCGAGGAGGAATCGAGAATGATTTTACGTGGAAAACTTTTTGCTGAATCTCCAATTTACAGGGGAAATGCCCGAAAAACCCTTTTTACAAGGGATGGAGATGGAACTCAACGCTTAGTTTCTCTTGCTGGAGAGATTGAAGGAACTGCCCAATCCCTTATGGATGCTTTTGTAGGAAAATCTCGTGATGGTAAAAATATTGGTTTACTTAACCAGATCTGGTTGAGACTTTATGATGCTGTTCTACCTGAAGGACTTATCAAGGATCTAGATTGTCGACTCTGTGAGGAGTGTTATGCCCGAGATCACTTTTTTGATCTGAGAATGGGGATAAAGTTAGACGAGGATCGTTTCGCAGCCGAGGCCAATGCCAATTATAAGATGGAGACCTTATTTCGTAATTCTATGTTTAATCTTACCCTAAATGTTGATGAAGGTTTGCTTAAGAAAGATGAAAATACCACACGCCTCTATTATGTCTTGCAGGAATTAAAGGCGGGAAGGTTTTGGTTTGGGGCAGGTAAGAGTAAAGGCCTGGGTAGATGCCGTCTTGAGATGGAGATCCCCTTTTCTGTACCTAAAACAGGAACAAGTGTTTCTAAAGAGATTAACCACCTTACCATATCTTTAAGCTTTAATGCAGACAATCCAATCCTGGTTGGCTGGAACTGGGGGAAGGTAGACCCTGCTATCCCTGCCTTTAAGGCAGTGGAAGGCCGTCTCCTTGTCGAATCCATGCGAGTTATTCCTGAAGCGATTCGTAAACGGCTGGAGATGAGCATAGGAGGTCCTATCCTTAGTCCAGAGAATTTTAAGAAGAGATTTGCTGAATATCTTCCAAAAGTTGCGGTCATCTGGTTAATGGAGAATTCTAGTGGTGAAAAAGAGAGTTGGATGTTTCCTGTAAGTACCCTTGCTAAACTGGGAAAGGGAAAGTTTGCTATGTCTGAAAAGTTATTAGACAGGGTGAGACCGCTAGGCGATCAGATATTTCCGACTCGTGAGGCAGCAGTAGCTGCCCTTAATGAGGCGTTGGGAGCAAAGGCTGATAAGGGAAAACGATTTCTTGACATCCTTCAGTGTAAAAAACAGGCTGGCTATCAACTTAATCAGGGAGCCTGGTTAGAATTAGCCAATAGCCTAGGGTTGGATAAAAATCTGGCAGGGCGTCTTGAGCCTGAGATCCAAAACGAGGCTAAGCTAATCAATCTTCTGGCAGATGCTATGCAAAAGGCACTGCCTAGATTTTACCAGATCATAGATCAACAGATTTGTTTACTACAAAGCGATCAGTGGATCGAGCAGGAACTTACTGTTCGTGAGGAACACCTCCTTATCAAAAATATGCTCCTTGAGGAAAAGATAAATGAAGATCAGTGGGGCAATCCTGATAAAGCGCCTTTAGGGATCAGGCCAGGGACATGGAAGGAATTTCTTGATGCCCATAAGCGGGTTAGATTTCAACATATGGTAAATTACAAGAATCTCTTAAAAAGTATTACTAATGATAAAAATTATATTGCCTTTATTAAGGATTATCGTAATCGTACCCGTCAGGAACTTGCGCAACCATATAATACTGATTTTCGAACAGATGGACCGTCTGGGCGAGAGGTCTCCCGCAAATATGGCAAACCTTATGATACCGTATTTATGCGTATGCTCGCCTGGTCACCTTCTTGTAAAGGGGATAGCTCCTGGGAGGTCTATATCCCTGGAAGTACTATAAAGGGGGCATTTAGAAAACGGGCAGCCCAGATATTAAAGACCTTATGGGGTGAGTCAAGTAAGACTGACGAGATTTTAAACGAATTATTTGGGGCTCAAAGAAAAAGAGGGCTGATCTTTTTTTCAGATGCTTATCTTAAACAGACCTCTGAGAAGAACTGGGGTTCAATGGATGGGGTAAGGATGAATCCGAAAACAGGCGCCCCAATTGAGGAGGCTAAGGCCGATTACCTTTACGCCTGTGGTAAGGAGCTTGTCTTTGATTTTCGACTAGATATTCAAGATCTTGATGAGCAAGATAAAGAGGCGCTTTCATTATTTAGTCATTTACTTCAAGACTTCCAGAGAGGCGATATCCCATTAGGAGGAGAGAAGACCTGTGGCTTGGGTTGGGTTAAGGGAGATATTGTAAATTTTAATTGGGACACTAGTTTATCCTCAAAGAAAGAAGAGATAAGTAAAAAGCTATTTGGTGGAGATATGCCTGGTTTTTGGATCCAGGAGGGTATTTGGTGGAAGCTATATCTTGAAGGAAAGACAGCCGGGATAACCCTGCAAGGCCTATCTTCTCTCATAAGTGGGGATAAAAAGATATCTCAGCGACCCCCTCGGGCAAACCAAGGTTTTATCTCTCATAGATCCTTTGGGGGGCACTGCGGAGTCTTAGACTTAAAGGCGAAGATATTGACCCCAATCTTTGTTCAAGAGAGTGGTGAGCCTTCTTTTAGGTCTCCTTTAATTGATAATCCTAATGAGGTAGTCAATGGCTGGGATTTCTTTTCTAAATCAGCTCCTGTGGCAGAACTGCGAGATCATAAAAAGACCTATGCCCTCCCTAGTAAGAGTATCAAGGGAATGATCCGTCATCTTTATTCTATAACAAGTGATTCAAGTAAAGAGAGTCCTGATCTTAGTAGGTTAAATCCTACAGATAGTCTCTTTGGTTTTGTTGGGACAGGACCTAATCAAGCCCTTATGGGCAGGTTATCCTTTAGTTTTGGTTTATTTGATAAACCTGATTTTAGTTGGTTTAAGGTCGCTTATCCATACGGATCATGGCATTACATAGATGGCAAGTGGCAACAGACCTCAAAAAAATTTGTGGATATGAATGTTGTTGATCAAAATTGGAGGATATTTCCTAATGCCCCTCTTGCCCCTATTGTAAAAAAGTTAGATGACTTTAAACCTGACACCTATCAGGCAAATTACTCACGGTCTATCTTGCCTGATTCAGAGTGTACCTTTAGTATCCGTTTTTGGAATCTTGAGAAAGAAGAGCTTCAGAGATTGATCTGGTGCCTGATCCTAGAGGATAAGATGGCTCATAAGATGGGTAAACATCGCTATCTTGGCTTTGGAAGTCTTAGGTTTCAGCTCTTGCCAAGTAGCTATCTTATAGAATGGTCGAATCGTTATGCTAAGAAGGATGAAAAGAGTTGGCAATTGCCAATAGATTTAAAGGAATTAACTAATCCATCGGTAATAAAGCATTACCAGCAACTAAAGAAGTCTTTGAATGCTGAGCAACTTTGATTGGGTACGCCGAAGTAGAAGCGGGGCTGAACTACTAGCCATCTTATTTTATATCGAAGAATGTCCTGATTTTTTTCTTTTTGATGAGGAGAAGATCGGCCTTGTTCATTCTGCGCTCACTGGTCCTTGCCAGCGTTGTTGGATATATCCTCGTGTAGATGATTCTCCTTATTGTATTCATTGTAAGGTAATCTTGAATCGAGGTAGGGGATTGTCTAGGATTTCACGAAACACCATTCTTATTTGGGGTTACCTTAATCAATTACCCGGACAGCTCGAGACCTTCAGAAAAAATCGAAAGGGATATCTATTAACAACCTATCTCCATGATCAAAATCATTTTCTTATAGCCTTGCTACGCAGGAATTTAAAACCATGGCTACAAGATTTAGCTATGCATGAGGGATATAATCTAAGAGGTACTCTTCAGATAGTCCCTACTGTTGGCCCAAAAAGAAATAATGTAATGGGAGATATAATCTGTAGATTAGATCATTATGAATCAATCCTCCCAATGGATAGATTGTGGATAAGATTTTATTCAAACCCCTATGATTCATTGGCACCTCATCTTCGTGATAAAAAGGGACTTCTTTCCTTTGAGATCGCTGAATTTTTATCGTTGTTAGATACAGCAGCAATCTTTCGTACCTTGCTCCGTCCTGAGGAACAAAGAGCGATCGCTGAACTGATGAAAATTAAGGAAGATCAGGAAAGGCATTTTTATTGGGGAAGGTTCCTTGGCAACCTAGATCAAAAGGCAAAGGATATGATAACCGCCTGGGATCTCCGAAGATGGCCGTGGAATCGTGTTCAATTATTATACGAGCTTATCGATTATGTGGAATTTTCTCAATCAAATTAAACTTATTCGTTATCTAGTGGTCTGGAAGGTCAATAGTTCCTTTGTTAAACTTCCGCCATCTTTTTCTCCTGAGCTTTCACGTGTCCTAGGGACAATTATCTCAAAACGTCTCTCAACCAGGGAAGCTAAACCCTGGCACAAAGGTCTGATAAGTGGAGGAAATGAAATTCTTGAAAGTGAAGAACAAGGATCGAAGACCGAGACGTTATGGCCAATTGAGTCAGTATTATTAGTTTATCCTGCAAAGCTAAGCTATGGAACTGGAGAGTTTATCATTTGGGAACTTAAACTATTAGGAGAACAAGCTGATCATGGTTTTTTTTTAGAGGTGATTCTTCCAGCAATTGAAGAGGCAAGTTATACCTCTGATCGTCAGTGGGGTTATCGAAATGGATTATGGGGACATTTTGATATCCAGTCTGTTTATGTCGCGAGGGGATATAATTGGCAACCACTGGTGAATAATGGACGGCTGGATTTACGATGTCAGGTAAGTCCAGAGCAGTGGGCAGAAGGGTTATCTTTTACAAGTCCAATACGTTTACAGCAGGCATTCAGAGGCTTAACCTGGCTAACTCCTTTTGATATAAGGGAAATCTGTCTTACCAAATGTTTTCTTAGGGGGTGTCATAAAAAAAGTACGATATCGTTACAAGGGATTTTAGAATTATTAATACTTCGCTTAAACTACCTAATCTTTGGTAAAAATTATACCACTCATCTAAACCCTAAAGAGAATTGTTTTGATATTAATCTGTTTAGTCCTTCAGATCAAAAAGCATTACAGGCAGCAATCAATGATACTAAAAATATCCCCACTCTTTCAGAAGAGATTACCTATTTTTCTAATAAAAAACTAACAGGAGAACGGATAGGAAAACAAACCTTTACTAGCAATATCCCTTCTTCAGTTATACCCTACCTTGAACTAGCCTCGATCCTTCATGTAGGCAGGAAAACCCATTTTGGATGTGGGACGTTTTATTTGAATTAGCGCCCTATAAAAATAAAAACTTGAAATATTTTTAAAAATGTGGTATAAGATGAACTCTTTAAATCTCAAGACCTATTCATTTTAATTATAAAATAATTCGACCTGTACGATTAGAATTCACTATGTTAAGGATAGTCTTATCCTAAGAACCTTATTGATTTCCTGAAAGGAAATATCATACTAGCCCAGGGTAAGCGAAGCGCAACCCTGGGAGCAGTAAAAAAA
>JAZDLJ010000252.1:0-5339 GCA_043802115.1 bacterium
GTAAAATTGCCTCTGTTTGAGCGAAGCGAGTTAGGCAATTTAGGGAAGCAAGCTTAGAAAATTCAAAAAGACTACTCCAACGAACGAAGCAAAGATTTTTGTCTTCTCACCCGCAAGATTATTTTGGAAAGATGTCTAATGAAAAAGTCCGATTCCCTGTGAACCAACACAAAAGCTACTCGCAACATAATTAAACTGGAAACCTAATGGCAATCTTTTTTATTTTTTTAAAAAGTGGGGCAAGTTATTCTAATTTGGGTTAATTTATTTTGTTCCCATCCCTAATTTAAAATGGCTACAATAAAACAACTTAAAGCGGAAATCAAATCCGACTGTGAATTAAGTGAGTTATTAAACATCTTAAAAGGGATAGCCTTAGCTGAGTTCCAACGCTTACAATCTATCTACCAAAAAAAAAAAGGCCATAAGGCCTACGCAGAGAGTAGCCAATCCTTTATTAATTTAATAGATACTAACAAATATCGACATGCCTTATTAAACCAGGAAACCCCTAGTCAAAAGGCGATTTTATTGATCACTTCGGACGAAGGCTTTTTAGGTAGGTTAAATAGAGAAATTATTGAGGCAGGCCTCAATATTTTAAAAGATCATGATACCCTCCTGATTATAGGAGAGAAGGGGGTTAACCTTATAAAAGATATGAACCGACCGCATCTACACTTATCTTCCCTAAAAGGAGATATCGGATTTGAACAAATTGAAAAATTCGCCAGATTTTTAATCCAAAAATATAAAGATAATTTATGGAATGGTTTAACTATCGTCTTCCCTAAATTTGTGTCTTTTGGAATATATGAAATAGCAAGAGAGGTTGTACTGCCTTTAGAAGAATATGCGAAACAATTTAATTTAAGCAGGAAGACCTCTAAACCCCTAGGGGAGGTTATCATAGAATCTAATCTTGAAGAAGTCCTGGAATATATAGCCAAGAGTATTTTAATGCAAAAATTATTTAATATCTTTTGGTTAAGTAGGTTATCAGAATGGAGCACACAAGTTAGTAATCTGGAAAATGGAAGACAGGAATTAAATAAGATTACTGACAAATTACGTCTTAAATATATAAAACAACTCCATGCTCTTTATGACAAAAGTATTAGGGAGATCTATGCAAGCAGGAGACACTTAACACAATGATGAATTAGGAATGATGACTGATGAATGATAAAAAAGATGATGAAACAGGTCACATTGTTGCAGTTCAAGGACCGATTGTAGATGTCTTTTTCAAGGAAGATATCCCTTTACCCCAACTATATGAGCTCATAGAGGCCACTAAGTATAATAAAGAGGTCTTAAAATTAGAGGTAGTTGAACACTGCCCTGGCCATATCTGTCGATGTATAGCCCTCGGCTCAACCTATGGACTGCAAAATAACACAAGAGTTAAAGCGCTTCACCAACCAATTACTGTCCCTTATGGAAAAGAGGTTTTGGGAAGGATGTTTAATGCCCTTGGAGAGCCAATTGACAGAAAAAATTTCTCCCCAAAAAATGTTTGTTCTAACCGAGAAAAAAAAAATATCTCCGAAGATATGGATCGAGAGATAATAAAACCTGAGATATTATTAACTGGGATAAAGGTTATAGATCTCCTCTTCCCTGTAATTAAAGGGACGAGAACTGGTATTATAGGCGGAGCAGCCTTAGGAAAGAGTCTCCTCACCCTAGAGCTTATCCACAATATTGTTACTCAGCATCATGGTTTCTCAATATTTGCTGGGGTTGGGGAGAGGATAAGAGAAGGAAATGAGTTGTATTATACCTTGTTTAATCAGGGGATTCTTAATAAAACCGCCTTGATTTTTGGGCAGATGGATGAATCGCCTGGGATGAGATTCGAGACTGCAAATACTGCAATCACTATGGCAGATGCCTTACAAAAAGAAGGTAAGGATATCCTCCTCTTTATTGATAACATATTCCGGTTTGCCCAAGCTGGGGCAGAGCTCTCCACCTTGCTAGGACGCATACCTTCTGAGACAGGTTATCAGCCTACACTTGTGGCAGAGATGAGTGAACTCCAGGAAAGGATAAGACCGAGTAGCAGCCTAGCCGCCATAACAGCCTTTGAGGCCATCTATGTACCTAGTGACGACCTTACAGATCCTGCAGTTGTTTGTATCTTTAGTTATCTGGATTCTATCTTGGTATTATCAAGAGAGTACGTCCAGCGAGGTCTTTACCCAGCCATTAATCCCCTCGCTTCTTCCTGTTCTTATCTTGATCCAAATATTGTAGGAAGAAGGCATTTTAACATTGCCCAGGAGGTCTTAAAAATACTTAAGCGATATGAAGAATTAAAACCTATAGTCTCAATAATTGGCATTGATGAACTTTCAAAAGAAGAGAAGATGATCTATCAACGTGCTGAAAGGTTAGAAACCTTTTTTACCCAACCCTTTTTCACTGCTCAGGATTACACTGGAAAACAAGGTTGCTATGTAGAACTGGAAGACACTTTAACCTCATGTGAGGCTATTATTTCTGGTAAGTATGATAAGATAAACAGTGAAGACCTTTACATGATAGGCAGGCTAGTGAATGATGAAGTTGGAATTACGAACGATGAATTAAAAACTAACTAAGGGATAACGATTAAATAAATTGGATCAATTTATTTAATCGTTATCCCTTAACATTTGCTTGCATTATTTGAATGCAGCATGCTATTCTTATATAGAATTTACTTTACAACAACCTCTATATTATTAGGAAAATAAACTTGAAAAAAATTCTTATTGACACTAATGCGTATGTGGCCTTCAAAAGAAATGTACCTCTAGCTATCAATATTATTCAACAAGTTGAATTTATTGGTATAAATGCAGTAGTTTTAGGAGAGCTCTTTAGCGGATTTAAAGGTGGCCAAAAAGAAGAAATAAATAGAAAAGAACTAAATCAATTTTTAGATACATCGAGGGTTCAAATTCTTCAGATTGATGAATAAACAGCAGAGCTATATGCAAAGATATTTTTGGAGCTCAAGAGAGATGGGAAACCTATCCCTTCTAATGATATTTGGATAGCCTCATCTGCTCTGCAATATGGCCTTGCCTTATTTAGTTTTGATGGACATTTTAAATACATTAAGGGTCTTGTTCTAAAAGAGGATGCCTATTAATGGAGGATTATTATGGCTACTATAACAATACGGGGACTTGATGAAAAGGGCACTGCCTTATTAAAAAAACAGGCAAAAAAAAATGGTCTTAGTGTGAATATGTATCTTTTAAAAGTTATCAAAGAAGACATTGGCTTAGAAAAAAAAAGAAATGTTTCTCATCATGAGTTAGATAACCTAGCTGGTACCTGGAGTGAAGAAGATTACCAGGAGTTCCAAAATAATATTGCTGACTTTGAAAAAATAGACCAAGACCTCTGGAAATAAATCAAAAGGCTTACTTTCTACACTTCGATCTGTGCAATATGAGAAGAGGATTCTTGCAAAGGGTATAAAGTAAAAAAGCTACTTTATACCCTTTGCAAGAATCCTCTTTTGCCTCTCTTTCCTCCCCATCTCCTTCTCTACAAAGACCTTTCTCCCACTAAAAGGATCGACCCCAGTCCAATACATCAAGGTTGAAAAGGTCGAAGGGGTTGGCGTAAATATTTGCACCTGTTCAGGTCTAAGCCTTAATTCCTTACTAGAAAAGTTTTTGAGTTTTATACTATCCTCAATAGCGCTTCCAGGGTGGGCTACCATAAAATAATAGGTAAGAAATTGTTTCTTTCCTAATTCTTTATTCATTTTAATAAAAAGTTCTCTGAAATGACATAAATACTTTTTAGATGGTTTTCCCATTAACTTTAACAGATGTTCCTCAGAATGTTCAGGAGCGACCTTCATCTGACCAGAGATGTGGTTAGCAACAAGTTCTCGTAAATAGTCTTCACCAGCGACCTTATCTTTAAGCAAGAGGTCATATCTAACCCCTGAGGCTATAAAAGCCTTTTTAACCTTAGGGATAGCCCTAATCCTTTGCAAAAGTCTTATCTGTCGACTATGGTCAACCTTTAAATTATTGCATATTGAAGGATAGAGACATCGTCTGTCCTTACATCCACCACTTTTAATCTTTTTTTGGCATTCTATCCCATACATATTAGCTGTTGGTCCGCCTACATCATAGATGATCCCATTAAACGCAGGATGTCTCGTAATTTCTTCAATCTCTTTAATAATCGATTCTTCACTTCGTGAGACCACCAATCTTCCCTGATGTAAAGCAATGGCACAAAAATTACACTCACCATAACACCCCCTATGACTTGTAATCGATGGCCTAATTGTTTCAAGTGCCCGTACATCGCCCTCTTTTTTATAATATGGATGAACCTCACGCTCATAATCCAGATTATAGATCCAATCAAGCTCGCCAACGGTAAGAGGCATTTGAGGTGGATTATGGACTAAATATCTATCTCCATACCTCTGGATAAGGCCTTTTGCAGTTAAAGAATCATTATTATCATAGAAACCCTTAAACATCTCGACAAATTTTTCTTTATCTTCACGTACTTCATCAAAAGAGGGTAATTCAAGAAAGCCATTTTTCTTCCCCCTGCTCAGATAACAAATCCCTTTTATCCCTCTAAATTCTTCCTTCTTTTTAATCTTCTCAGCTAACTCAAGCACAGCCTTTTCACCCATTCCGTAGATGAGAACATCTGCCTTGGCATCTAAAAGGATTGATCTCCTTATCTTATTACCCCAGCAATCATAATGGGTGATCCTTCTAAGACTCGCTTCAATTCCTCCTAAGACAATAGGAACAGTATCTCTAAAATATTTTTGGATAAGATTAGAATAAACAATAAGGGCTCGATCAGGACGTCTATTATTAAGACCGCCAGGGGTGAGGTCATCTTGTTTTCGTCTTTTTTTAGAGGCGGTATAATTAGAAACCATTGAATCAACACACCCTGAGGTTACACCCCAGAAGAGAGAAGGTTCACCTAAACGGGCAATGTCTTTCTCATTGGTAAGATCAGGTTGGGCAATAATGCCCACCTTATACCCTTTGGCCAACAAGACCTTACCTATTATGGCAACCCCAATAAACGGACTATCAATGTATGTATCACCTGAGACAAGGATTATATCGAGCTGATCCCAGCCTATTTTTTTTATTTCTTCAAAGTTTGTGGGGATGAACATAGGTTTATGAAGAGGCATAATAGACATCTTTCCAAAATAATCTTGCGGGTGAGAAGACAAAAATCTTTGCTTCGTTCGTTGGAGTAGTCTTTTTGAATTTTCTAAGCTTGCTTCCCTAAATTGCCTAACTCGCTTCGCTCAAACAGAGGCAATTTTA
>JAZDLJ010000262.1:0-4176 GCA_043802115.1 bacterium
TATCTATACCTATTAGATACTTGTATATCTCATCTAATAATTCTTTTGGATTTGGGATCCCTCCTCCAGGTCGACCATAAAAAAAGACATCTGCTTGTTGTTTATAAACAGAGATCTTAACATCCTCTATCATTTGTCCCATATTCATTTCTATTACAAGAAAAGATTTACATTTTTTTGAAAGTTGCTCTAATCGCCTTTTAGGAAAAGGAAAGAGGGTTATAGGTCTTAGCAGGCCAACCTTATTCCCTGCTTCTCTGGCCATTGCAATAGATGCCTTAACTATCCTTGCACAACTTCCAAAGGCTACAACGATTAGATCCGCATCTTCTGTACCAAACTCTTCAAATTTAACTTCGTCTTTTTTCATCCGTTCATATTTTTCAGAGATAATAAAATTTCTTGCCTCTAAAATTCCTTCGTCTAGATAAAGGGATTTTATAACATTTGGTTTTCGTCCTTTTGCACCCGTTAAAGCCCAAGGTTTATTATTTGAATATACATTTATTTCTTCTTCTTTATGGAGATGATTTGAGGGCGAGGAATTGTTTGGAAGAAAGGACTTAAATTCTATAGGTTCCATCATCTGTCCTAAGATCCCATCACTTAAAATCATAACTGGATTACGATAAAAATCAGCCCTATTAAAGGCCAGAATTGTTAAATCGACAGTTTCCTGAAGCGTAGAAGGGGCATAGACAAGCATCTTATAATCACCATGTCCTCCACCTTTCGTTGCCTGAAAGTAATCGGCTTGGGATGGGGCGATATTACCTAGACCAGGTCCACCTCTTGACACATTAGCAATTACTGCGGGTAGTTCAGCTCCTACCAAATAAGATATCCCTTCTTGCTTCAAACTAATCCCTGGGCTGGAAGAGGTCGTCATAGCCCTTGCCCCACAGGCAACAGCCCCGTAAACCATGTTTATAGCTGCGATTTCACTCTCAGCCTGGAGAAAGGTGCCATTCACTTCAGGCATCCTTTTGGCCATATATGCAGGAATCTCATTTTGTGGTGTTATAGGATAGCCAAAATAAAATCTACATCCAGCATAGATAGCTGCTTCTGCTAATGCCTCGTTACCTTTCATTAAAATTTTTGCCATAACTAATTAACCTCTTTGCTAATTGTAATTGCCACATCAGGACAGATCAAGGCACACTGGGCACAACCTATGCACGTATTATCGTTTGCCATCACATACCTGTACCCACATAAATTAAATCGTTCGCTCAAATACAAAATTTCCTTTGGGCAAACCGACAAACATAACTCACACCCTTTGCAGCGCTCGGGATCCACAACAATCTTTACCATTTGATTGGACTCTTATTAGTAATTCTTCTGCATGTTTATAAGAAATTTGACTTGTTTGCTCACCATCAAGCATGCGAGACAACTCCTTAATCTTCTCTTCATAACCTAATTTATTTATATAGGTCTTAGTGTCTCCATTTTCAATTTTTTTATAAACTTGATAATGGGCATCTGCATAACAAGCAATTTGAGGGAGATGAGTAATACAAAGAACCTGTTTATTTTTAGAAAGGTTTTTTAATTTTTCTCCTGCCATGCTAGCAACTCTTCCTCCTATGCCAGTGTCTACTTCATCAAAGACTAATATAGATACATCATCAATAATTGCCAGTATGGATTTTAAGGCCAACATTACCCGCGATAATTCTCCTCCAGAGGCTATCCTGGCTAGAGGTTTTACTGCTTCACCTGGATTAGAAGAAAAAAGAAACTCTACACTATCGATTCCTTTTAACCCATGTTTATATCTCTTAAAACCTTCAGCCTGAGTATCTACTATTAAATTATCAACTTTTACTGTAAAGTTAGTCTTTTCCATTGCCAGATCAGCTAATTCTTTTTCTACAGACTTTTTTATTGATTCACCCGTCTTTTTTCTTTTATCTGACAATTTTAGAGATGTTGATAATAATTCTTCTTCTTGAAATTTAAGTTTAACTTCAAGTTTTTTTAATTCCTCCTCTTGATTAACTAAAGTATCCAATTCAACCGCTATTTTTTCTCTATAGGCCAGGATATCTTTTATGGTTTTACCATATTTTTTTTTAAGTCTGTATAAAAGATCGAGTCTCTCTTCTAACTCTTCGAGTCGTTCTGGAAGAAAGGACATATTAGCAGCATAATCACGAAGTGTAAAGGCGATATCTTCAAGCTGGGCCAAGGTAGAAGCAAGATTATCTACCACTTGTAAAAAATTTGCGTCTATAGATATAATTTGCTGGATATCTTTTTCTATAATCCCAAGACCTTCAATTATCGAACCTTGACTATCATACAATTTGTTGAAAGCAATGGATGTAACATTACTTAATTTTTCAGCATTTAAAAGGATTTTTTTTTCCTCTAATAAATGTTCTTCTTCGGTTTCTTTACAAAGCCTTGCTTTTTTTATCTCATCCAGTTGAAATCTTAAGATATCTTCTCTCTGTGCCGTTTCTTTTTCATTAGCCTGGAGCTTGCTAATAATTGACAGGGTTTCTAAATAATTTTTATAGAGATTGCCAAATATTTGTCTAAGTTCTTTATTATCTGCAAAAGAATCGATCAATTCGAGATGATTTTCTTTATTTAAAAGGGTTTGATGCTCATGCTGACTATGAATATCTATCAGATATTGTCCAATATTACTAAGTGTTGAGAGAGTTATATTATTGTCGTTAAGAAAGCATTTATTCTTACCAGAACGAGAAATTTGTCTACGAATTATTAGTTGTTTGTTTTCATCTAAAGAGATTGCCAGATTGTTTAAGATATTCTCTAGATCTGGCAAGGTATCTGACATCTCAAAACACGCTTCAACAGTCGCAATATCTTGATTAGAACGGATATAATCAGTCTGACCCCGACCACCTAAAACAAGATTTAAGGCATTAATTATAATAGTCTTACCCGCACCAGTCTCACCAGTTATAATATTAAGCCCTTTTTCAAGAGAAATCGTTAGGTCATCAATTAAGGCAAAATTTTTTATATGGAGTTCAGTAAGCATCATCTTGGAATAATGGATGTTTGAAATGATTTCATCATTTATTTATCTCCTTCCCCAGTTTAGTTTTGTCCTTAATATCTCATAATAGTTTTTTTGTTGAGACTGTAAAAAATTTACTACTACAGAAGATCTTTTAACTTTTACCTTGTTATTATGTTCAAAAGGTATCGATATTTGTCCATCAATACTAACACTAGCTTGGTTGTGATCATTTTCTAATTTTATTTCAATCTCACTATCCCCTGAAATTACAATAGGCCTGGTGGATAATGTATGAGAACAGATCGGTGTAATTACAAATACATTGAGATCAGGAAAGATTATTGGTCCACCAGCAGAAAGTGAATAGGCTGTAGAACCAGTTGGTGTTGAAATTATTAACCCATCTGCCTTGAAGGTATTAACATATTTATTATCAATGTGGATAATAATACCTATGGTCCTATTAGGATTAACTTTACATATTGCTAATTCATTAAGGGCGACAAGATCATTGTACTCGCTGATTATGGGTATCATTGTAATATCTAACATAATCCTTTTTTCAATAACATACATGTTATTGAAAATGTTTTCTAAGGTGATATAGAGCTCAGTGAGAGAGGTTTCTGTTAAAAAACCGAGAGAACCGAGATTAACACCTAATAAAGGGATACTATTTTTTTTGTTAATAAGCCGCGCTGCACTTAAAAAAGTTCCATCCCCTCCTAAGACTAATAGCATATCAACAAGTTCAGGTATTTTTTCTCTGTCATAACCCTTACGATCAATGTTGGTAGCGGTTAAGGTCTCCTTTTCGATAAAAATTTCTTTATTTTTTTTTTCAAGCCAAGTTATGAGCTCACTTAGGATATTGGCGAGCCCTTTTTTATCGGGTTTTGTGATGATACCTATCTTATTCATTGCGATTATGTGATAATTACTTTATTTTACAAGTGAAAATTTATAGCCAGAAAAAAACCATCCACATTCTTTATTTTGTGTTTCTACTCTTATGGCCATATAATAGACATCTTTCCAAAATAATCTTGCAGATGAGAAGACAAAAATCTTTGTTTCGTTCATTAGAGTAGTCTTTTTGAATTTTCTAAGCTTGCTTCCCTAAATTGCCTAACTCGCTCCGCTCAAACAGAGGCAATTTTACGGGA
>JAZDLJ010000269.1:0-2180 GCA_043802115.1 bacterium
ACATTTTGCTGAGCGAGTATTTAGTAGGCTTTTTGTAAATTTTCTTAGCGCAGCTTCCCGTAAAATTGCCTCTGTTTGAGCGAAGCGAGTTAGGCAATTTAGGGAAGCAAGCTTAGAAAATTCAAAAAGACTACTCTATGAATGAAGCAAATTTTGGAGACACATCAACAAATAAGTCAAAATTAGAATTGCTGAGGACTTCTAAGGGGAAGAAAGTAAAAAAACTATTCTTTCCCCTTTGGAGGTTCAACCTTAAAGGTACTTTTCCTACTAAGAGCCTTATTCCCTGCCAGGTCTTCGGCATTAATTTCAAGGGTGTGTTTACCTGTGGATAATTGATTTACTTTACAAGATACCTTTTTTCTATCAGGGTCGTATTCTGCCTGTTTTTGGACAATCCCATCTAATAAAACCTTTATTTTTTTCTCATTAATCCCCATCCCTTTATCAGTAATTCTTGCAGATAATTTGAAATTACGATTATTTACCACCTTTTTGTCAGTTGGGTATAGCCCTGAAATCTCTGGTAAGATATGGTCAACAAGAAGGGCATAGGTTGAGAGATATTTAAACCCAGTAGAGATCGTTCCCTCCTGATCATTTTTATCCCCGCCAATAAAATTCCAACTATTATTAACTTTATCCAATTCATAGATACCTAATTTTTGTGGATCATGTTTATGTTTGTTAATATCTTTATATCTAAAGGTAACCTGAGCGGATTTTTTTAAGGGCAAGGCAGAGGGAGTAACTGTAAAACTCTTTCCAAGCATTGGTAAAAGTTTATGACTTGAAAGATCATTTGGTAGGATAAACACAATTTGATCTTTGTATAAGGAATCACGAGGGAAATAGAGAGAAAAGTTGCCCTTTTCTATTTTGTTTATTTCTTTACGATCAAGGGAAAAGTATTTAAAGGCGCTATTTGTTGTAGTTGTATTATTAGCAAGGTCAGTAGCTGTGACTAATATGCTACCTGAACCAGGTTTGTAAGGGGTAAGTTCGTATTCTCCAATAAAGACAAGATCATCTATTTGTTTAGTATATACTCTTGTTGGTTCAGACCACGACTGCTTAATAATTAATTTTGGGTCTTCTTTAAGTAATTCGTTGGCTGTGATTTTTATCGCTATAAATGTATCATATGCTGTCCAATTAATTTTTAGAAGAGGACTTTCTTTATCCTCAATGACGATTTTTTGTTCATTCAGTTGAATTGGAGATGTCTGACTCCAATTAGAGTATTGATATCCATTATAGGCCCTAGCCCTGGTTATTGCCCAGTTAACAGTTCGGCTTGTAGGTAATTTCCAATCCACCCCCCATGACCATTCTCCTTTTTGAATTACTACAGGATTTTTTGCTAAGAAGAGTTTATCCAGGACAGAAATTGTTTCCCATCCAGGACTATTATCATATTTAGCTTGTAACTCGATCTTTTCGATTATACAATCATCATTTCCTTGTCGCAGAGAATCAATATCCCTTATCCTAACCATTAATTTTCTTTTATGAGGACAAAAATCAGAATTAAGGTATAGGTCACAACTCAGAAGATTTATATTTAATAACTCCATTTGACCAATGCTTTGATTACCAGCAGCATCTCTCGCTATAATTTTCATTAGGATAGTACCTGATTTATAATTATTAAAATCAATATAAGGTAGATGATTAGATATACCTTGCTCAATAGGAAAATCTTCGTAGAGATTGTATAATCGATAGAGATATTGCACAGGCTGTAATCTAGTGTACTCATAGTTATAAACTAGCCCTGATCTTAACGAACTTGCAAAATCCAATTCATCAAATTGAGAATAAAAGATTTTCTTACCATCAAGTAATACCTCTAGGCTATAGATTCCACAGGCATTATGAGCATTAACCTGATCGAATACCTCTAGTTCTAGTCGTTGTTTACCCGAGACAATAGGCTTATCTACAAGATAAAAATTGTTTCCTTTGTTATGGAAAGAAAAGGATTTGGTTTCGTGCCCACCCATTATTTTAGATTCTTTAGAGTAAGGGACAAAAGACAGTTTCTGAAATGTCAGAGGTGTGGTGTCTGTTGTGTTTATGCCGTTTAGAAGGGGATTTAAAGGGCAGTTTTTTTTATTTCGGAACTCAAAATGAAGGCAAGGTAAGCCAGCCCCTGTCTCACCACTATATCCAATTAA
>JAZDLJ010000432.1:0-2334 GCA_043802115.1 bacterium
CTGGAAGCTGTTTTGTAAGTTCTTATAGTTTTGACAAAGAACAGTCGCTCTTTGAAAATTTATTCTATTCTTACAGAAAAGTGTCGCTAATTTTATCTTAAAAACTAATTTTATTGAACTTTTTATGGTTTTTGCTGTATAATTTAGCTATCACTCCTCACCGAACAGGCTGACTATCTAGTTCCATTCATTTTACGAAAGAACCATCCTTACTTCCTTACATTCTTACTTCTACTATAATGATACCTTACCACTAAGCTTTTGTCAATGGGAAGTTGACAAACTGACATTGTCAGAGTGTCAACTTAGATGGGGAAAATGGCGCGGGGCGAAATAGGGTGCGGCCAACAGGCAATTATTTAAAATAAAAACCTACGAGAAGACCTAATGCCTCCTCGTAGGTTGTATTGATCTAACCTGCCAATGCTAACCAGGTTAGAAATCATTTTATTTAAAAATTAAAATCTTACTGCAACGCCAAGGGTTAAAGCCTCCTCATCAATAAAACGACCTTCAACATTGATAGACATAGAATCCATAACTAACAAATCACATCCAGCAAAAATTCCAACATTACTATCCAGTTTTGAACTATTGTCTTCATAAGTTGTCCCTAAAACTGTAGCTTTAAGAGTAGCATCTATATTGGAATATTTTACACCTATATAAGGAAATAGCCTTCCCAACTCTAAAGAAGCTGCTCCTGCAAATTGCCATTCACTATATTCAATACTCAAGTTAGTAACGCTTCCACTTGGTATAGTATAAACCACATTATCTATAGTGACTTTGTCAATATCTAGGTCAGTAGTTCTCCACCTGCCATCTATTCCAAATCTTAGAGTAGAGTCTTTGAGTTTTGTCTCATATAATATAGCAGTAGCTCCTATTCCCCACGCTAAATCTTCTTTGCTTTCAATCTTAACTTTGCTCCCCTCATCTGTAAATTCTTCTTCATAATAAGCACTGCCAATTAAACCATATATAATATATTTATTCTCAAAAATTGCCCCTATTTTGCTTCCTAAAAATCTGAATTCAACATCATTATCTACATCTTTTATTTTTCTATCCTTCCCAAAATCAAATTCACCTTCAACTATGCCTCCTACTTTTGCATTTTCATCTGACTTCATAATACTTTTCAACATAGCAGGCTTTGCTATATTTCCTACTGGAGCAGCATCGGCGCTAACAACCAAGAAAAACATGCTGCTTAGCATCAAAGATATTACACCAAACTTTTTCATATAACGTCTCCTTTTTAATTACGCTCTTTAATAAGAGCCTAATTTTTTAAAGCTCCTTTATATCGAATAGGAAAATCGATGTCTCCTATTTAATATGGGTTATTATTGCTACCTAATTCTACAATAATCCTTTTAATTCAGCTTCTCGAGTTGTCCGATCTTCTCCCAGCTTGCATCTGGTTTTAACACAACAGCGATATAAAGAGCATTGTCTTTATAAAAAGCTCCTTTTTGATTTGCTTGTAAAACTGCTTGCACTTCGGTAGGTGTAAGTTTATACAACCCTCCGGCTATAGCATCCACTGCTAAGCCAATGAGTCCGCCAAAAACAATATTCCCCCAAATCCATCCACTGGTACTGCGAGTAAAAGTTGTCTCATATGGCATATAACCTGGCATTTCTATTTTGACAAAATGGTGATCTTTACGCTTCAAATCCACCACAATAGGGGTTTTACCTTTCTCTACATTATCAACTATTACAGTAGCCCCCGTAGGCATGCTAGATATCCCTACGCTTTGCGTAGTTCCTTGCATTATAGTGGCGCACCCCGGAGAAGAAATTACAAAAATCCCTATTACCAGCAAGCATATAAACTTTTTTAACATACCATACCCTCCTCTAAAATTAAAAGGCAACCTTTTTGGTTGCCTTTAACAAAATAAATTCAGTTTTCTGTTACGCCATTGTAACATTTTATAACTTCTTTCAATTGTAAAACTATGCTTTGAGTATACACCATCATATGTGGGGGTGTCAAATAAAAAAACACCATGTAATAATATGGTGTATGAGTACGGCACTAGGTAAAAAGATTAAAGAGTTCCGCAAAAAACGAGGAATTACGCAAGAACGATTAGCTGAACTCGCTGAAAGCAGCTATAAATATATACAAAGAATGGAAGGAAAAAAACCGCCGGATATCCGACTAACTACCATTGTAAAACTCGCCAAAGCTCTTAAAGTAAAACCTTATAACTTACTAGAATTTTAATTAAGGCTAGGTGCAACTTGTTTAACCTCACCATCTCATAGGTGTGCATTTTTGCCAGCTGGATGGGGTCTGAGGCACATTAGAAAAAT
>JAZDLJ010000284.1:0-10077 GCA_043802115.1 bacterium
GTAAAGCGTCTGGTTCTACTAAGTATTTGTTTTTTTAGTTTTAATAATACTTATGGTTTTGCTTTTAATAATGTCTTTACTTTTGCTTTTAATAATGGTTTTAATAAGTTTTTTGTTTTTATAATAATCTCTTGTAGAACAAGTTAATTGACCAGAAAAAATTCTGCTTTTCCCAATATTATCGAATATAGCAGAAAAAATTCTGTAATTCCCATTTTTATGTAATCATCTTGTAAACCGCATCCGGTGTCATAATGAATAGCGTTTATCCATCGTCCCCCAGTTCCCAATGGCATTCACTTAAACTTATTGTACTAATTTCAACAAGTTGCATCGTATTGGACATAATCGTATTTTTGTGCTTCGCGTATTTTTTAGAAAATTAGACATAATTAATCCTAATGCATATTTTATTAATTTTGTCAAATACTGCGTAATTGTTTGAAATTGAAATAAAAAGCTTAAGTGAATGCCATTCCCCCAGTTCCCCCATATAGTTAAGGTAAAAGAAATCGGAAGAGAGCTCAAGGTCGCTTCATTATCAAACTCCGTTCTTTTTTACATTAAAAGGTGATGAATAAAATATCGTTTAAAACATAAACCATGAAACAGATTCCCATTTAGCTTGAAGTTAAAAAATAGGAATTCCAAATATCTTAGGGATATTAATTATAGTTATTTTCAATAATTTTATCTATCTTCTTTTTCTTGACTATCCATTTCATCTGGACGCAGCAAATCAGCAAACTCCCCTCCATCATTCTCTTGCATTAATCCCCCTTCATCCTCTTTCCAAACAACCCAATACCTCTTTTGATGAATAAAAATACCTGTTGTTATAATAGCTATCAATATTGCTAAAATAGGATGAAAGGTAATACTGGCAGCAATAAAAAAACCGATAAGGATAAGTGGTGTAAGAGGGGCATTATATGCCCTGATTGCTAAAATCTTTGATCCTGAACAGCATTCATTAAGTCTCTGGGTTTTCTCTTCACAATAACCTCCTATCTTACAGATCTTTTTACGTAAGGCAAATAATATCCCTAAAAAAATAAAAAAACCAAACCAACTAACAAGACTTATTATCCAACTTTTTGTATAAACCATATCTATGATCAATGGTTCCTGACGGACTACATTTTTAGCAAAACGATATACCTGGCCAGATAAAGGAATTGAGATAGGGATGGACATCACAGCAGTGTCATAATTAGAGGTAATTGCTGAAGTTCTGGCCTTTGATTGTAGAGCTGATTGTCCCTGTTGTACTTGTGGTGGTGTGTATTCAGCTCTTCCTGGTCTGAATACACTGTTATCTGTCTCTAATTCATATTGTTGCCTCACATCTTTTTTACTAATTTTATTTTTCTTAAAATCTCTCATCATAAATTCTTTTTGGCTTGTAATTTTTTCATTATTCTCTCCCTTATATCCATAAATCATTTTATTATCTTCATCAATATCTACCTGCTCCTGAGGTTTGGGATTTGCGTACTCACCACCTTTTGAAACTTTTTTTAAACAGGAAACCCTTTTTGAAGAACACCCCAAAATTGGCCTTAAACCACTTGCTAAACGCTCTTTCTCTAACGTCCCTCCAAAATATAAAAAATTATAATCCCTGGGTAGATAAAGCGACCAAAGGATCTTACTTACTATTATCTCATCCACCTTTGGTAAAATGATTGCCCCTTTTCCATAGTTTGAAAAAGGTTTATCCTTTTGATAATAGACCATCTCTACCTTAAATGGTTTTAATCCTCCTCCCTCCTGTTGAGAGCGAATAAGTTGGATATACAGCATATCCTTTTCCCTTGCAGGCTCAGCAGGTTTATCCCCTACAAAGACACTCCATACCTCAGCCTGTTCAGGGAGTTGGATCTTTAGATACTGTCTCAACTGATTTCTCACCTCATATACTATACGATTTACAATCTTCCCATCTTCAGTAAAGAAGCTCACTGCATTGGCAGAATCTATCACTGCCAAGGCCTCTGTAACCTTGGGATGACGTTGGATATCAAGCTCTAAGCTATATGGATGTTTGAGATATTTAAAACCGTGAATAAGGGGTTTTAAAGATTTATTGAACAACTGTTGAGGTAATTTCTGAACTGTTAACTTTTCCAGGCCATCATGTTGGATAACCTTTACTTCAGCGCTGCTCTTCAACTCTAAGCCTAAATAACCAATCTCCTTCACAGCCTTTAAGGTCTCAATAGTAGAAAAAGAAAATCTACTGGTAGCCTCAAGGAGATTCTTTTCATATCCAATAGTTAACCAAAAGATGCCCTTATGCTCATAATCTAAATTAAGGTGGAGTATTCTTTGCTTATCCTGCCTTAGCTCTCTCCATTCACCAACCCCATCTCCTTTAACTGATAATAGATTAAGTCCTTCTGGCACCAGGAGATCTAACTCATTAATCGCAGCATGGAGGATATTATATTCGATATCCATATTGATCTTTAAGGCATCATCATCAATAGAGACCAGGCTGTAACTTGTGGCATAGATTTTGGCTGGAAGCTTTTCCTGGGTGAGAACAGGTGTTACCTTCTTAGTATACCATTGAATATTAAGTTCCCTTCCTGGAGGAAAAATGGCTGAGATAACTGTTTTTTTATCCTGGTTGGAGACATTGACCTGTTGAGCCTGTGGTACCTTTACATTGATCTCTTCAAAGGGCATCTCTAACTCTAGCAAGGTAATAGCCGTCTCCTCAATCGGAATAGAGAGCTGATAATTACTATCATTTAAAGAGGTCTTTAAATAAAACAGTGCCTTTATTTTATAGCTTCCAGGCTCTTTTATAACCAATTTATGCAACCCTCCTTCTGAAAGGATTAGGCCAGGCTGATCATTAACAAGGACATCTTCTAAGGCTAATTGGGCAGAAAGAAAAGGGATGGCCTTATAACCATTCTTATCCTGAACCTCTAATAAAAGCTCTGCGGAAATAGTAGTCCCCTCTTCTGTCATCTTCCCTTTATAAGAGGCCTTAGTGAGGCGATAATTTATAATGGGAGGAATGTCTTCAGAGGGCAGAATCATCTGATTCAGCAGACTATCAAACTGCTCCCGCTTAAGTCGAACTCTACCATTTTGGAGGGTATAGATAGGTATGACCTTTTTTGATGTCTGGCCTATTATCTTCTGAAATTCATCCCAGGTTAAGAATAATTCATCCTTATCTAATCCAGTAACCCTTTTAAATTCATTCCAATCCAGGCTAACCTGCTGCCCTTCCTTTTTTTGCTCCTCACCATAAGCCAACGGATATTTCTTAATCTGAAACATAAGGGCTAAGAGGATAAATAGAACTAACATAAAGATATTGCTACCCAATCTTGACTTGGCCTTTTTTATCCTCTTTTCCAAATGAATCATAGCTGCTGTCCAAAAGAGGAAAAAACAAATAACAGACTCAATAACACTCAGGGTTAAAGAAAACAAAAGGATTATCCCGAGCACCGGCAAAGACCAGGGAGAGAGGAAAAAGACCTTTACTAATAAAAAAATCCTTTGTCCGTTCCTTTTAAGTATATTAAACAAGCTAACAAAAGCTGTGCCAAGATACCGCCGAGAAAAGATAAAAATGATGAAGAAAAGCAGGATAACAAACCAAATGATTGCAGTAATTATTGTATCTTTAAAATAATTAACCTCAATCACAAGCTGTTCGTCACGGACTATATTCTTGGCAAAACGGTAAAGTAGGCCTGAATTAGGGATTTGAATATTCATTGGCAATACCCCTGTCCCAGTTTTAACTTGAGCCTCGCCCTGAATCATCTTGTCCTCAATTTGTTGTAAACGTTTATTAAGATTAAGCTCGCTCGCTCCTTGTTTTGATTTAAGATCTTCATTAATAACAATATTCTTGAAGCTTGTCCACCCTCGTTGTCCGGCATAGCAATCTTTTATTCCTACTGTTAGCCAAGCCCATAAATTATCTTTCTCTTGTTGATAAAGGTTAGAGGCAAAGTCAACCTTTATCCTGTCCCTGTCCCAAATAGGAATAAAACCACTAGCCAGGTCTTCCTTTTCCAGATTAGTCCCAAATTGATAATAATAAAACTCCTCTGGGAGATAAATTGACCACAAGACCTGGCTTACAGTCAGATCAGGCTGAGGGAGGATAATATCCTTTTTCCCATAAAAAGAAAATTTAGGAGATTCAGTATAATAGATGACCTCAACATTAAAAGATTCTAACTCTTGATTATTATTACGGGAACTGATTAAAGGGATATAGATCATCTCCTTATCCTGCATTACCTCTACACTCTCCTGTCCAACAATTGTACTCCAGATAGTTGTTCCTTTAGGCATCTTAAGGCAGAGAGATTGTTTCAACTGATTTTTTATTGCGTAGTCAATTTTATTTATTATTAGCCCCTCTTCAGTAAAAAAACTTACGGCGCTTGCTGAATCAATCGTGGCCTGCGGGAGAGCAATCTTCTCATGTTTTTTAATATCCAAAAGGAGATTATACGGGTGCTTTAAATATTTGAAGCCTGCAATCAAAGGATTCATAGATTGAGTAAAGATAGTACCTTCTAAATTCCTGACCATTATCTTCTCTAACCCAGAGGATTCTGGTAAGACAAGAAGTTCTGCACTTGTCTTTAATTCTATTCCAATATATCCTTTTTCTCCCATTCCATTTTGAGTATCCAAGACGGTAAGGCCTGAAAACTCGATCACCTTTGCCTGATCAGTAAAAGTCTTCTCTGCATAAACAGTAATATTGAATCTCCCTTTTTGTTCATATTCCAAAGGGATAAATAACAATCTTTTCTCTCCTTCCTTAATCTCTTGCCAATCCCCAACCCCAGGCCCTGAGACTGATAAAATTGTTATCCCCTCTGATATCCCAAGCTGTAAACTATCCACCCCTGATTGCAAGACATTATAAGCAACTTCCTGTGTAATCTTTAAAGAATCATCCTCAACTGAAAGCAATTGATTTGCCTCAGCATAGATCATCGCTGGCACCTTTTCAGTACTTGCAGCCTTCTTTTTCCATTGGAGATCAAGGGAGCTGCAAGAGGCAAGTACAGCCTTGATCAGTGTCTTCTCTTTACCTATGTTTTTTTCTAAGTATCTTGCCGAGGATATCTCCAGCTCAATATCTGAGGTAGGAAGCTCAAGCTCAACAAGGGTAATAGGGATCTGTTGAATAGGAAACTGAAGTTTATGTGGACCTTCATCCAGGGAAGATTTTATAGAGAATACCGTTTTTATCTTATAGTCACCAGACTTGTTTACAATGAGGTAGTGATACCCTCCTTCATTGATAACAAGAGCAGGATTGTTATTTATAGTTATATTTTTTAGGGCTAAAGAGGTAGAAAGAACAGGAATTTTTAAACTTGTCTGATCTTTTAAGACAATGAGGTCGAAATACGCAGTAAAAATAAGATCATCCTTACTCATCTTTCCACTATAGCTTGATTTAGTAAAAAGGTAATCTCTAATTGGTGCAGGGTCAGATTGGACGATAGTCCTAAAATCATTTACGATCTTTTTAAATTCATCATGAGATAAAAGAACCTTACCCTCTTTAAGCTGATAGTCTGGTTTAAATTTTGGGTTAGTCTGTTGGATCAATCTGTTGAATTCCTCACAGGTTAATTCAAGATCGTCTTTGTCCAGATTTAACAACCCCTTAAATTCTGTCCAGGAGATGTTTATTTTTGATTTAGTCTCCTTTTCCTTCTTGTTTTCAGAGGGAGGGCTTTTATGCTCCTCGGCAAAAATTAGAGGGTTAGGGGTAATGTTTATTATGGAAAATAATACGCTTAGTACAATTAGTAAGACGACTTTAGAATACTTTTTTTTCATACTCATACCCTTTTTTCCTCCTTGAATTTAATGTTTAAATAAAACAGACATGCGTAGAATTGGTACAAAGGAGAATAAAAACCTGTCTTCTCCTTTTAAGTTAGCGTAATTTAATTTGAGATTTCAAAAAATTATCACTATCGAGCAGTATAAAGCCCCCTCTCAAATATCTCTCGCGCTCTTTCTTTATCAATTTTATAAATCATCTCAAAAAGTTGAGATCGTAAAGATGGGAAATCTTCATACATTGAAATAAGTAAAGGAATAGCCTTACGATTCCCTGAACTGGAAATCTTTTTAAGTGCATCATGAATGCTATAGTTAGTTTTTAACTCCTTAACTATCTGCCCTAACTCACTTTTTGTATCTATTAAATGAACCTTTTCAGTTCTTACATTTATCTTTTTTATCTCATCTGCACTACAGGCACAACGAAATCCAACATCAAAAAATGACGAATTAGCATATTGACGATGGAATCGAAACGTTGTCCTAGCTAATGCTAAATAGACATTAAAAGAACCACCGCGGGCAATCCTATATTTTCCTTGATCTGGCCCGAGAGGATTACGATAAGGTGAATGGTTGTAGTAATCACTTGCATACCAATCACTAACCCATTCCCAGACATTTCCGATCATATCATAGGCACCGTAAGGGCTCTTATCAATCTTGAAAGTTCCTCCAACTGCTGTAGAATTAGTTCCATAATCCCTTGTATTTGTAAAAAAACCACTAAAATAATCATTCCCCCAAGAATAATCCATGTGGTATTCACCCTTTGCAGCCTTCTCCCATTCTGCCTCAGTAGCAAGTCTCTTCCCTAGCCATCTACAATAGGCCATTGTATCATTCCAACCCACTTGGACAACAGGATGATCAAGTTTATCTTTAATAGAGCTATCTTTTCCTGTTGGATGTCTCCAATTAGCTCCTTGGATAAATATATAATCACTATAAGCACCTGTTAGATTTACAAAACCGCCATTAGATTTCCCTCCATATCTTTCTGCATCGGTAATGTACCCTGTTGACTTTATAAATTCCTCAAATTGTTTATTAGTTACCTCATACTTATCAATGTAAAAGTCGTCAAGAAAAACCTTATGAATTGGACCCTCATAATGAATATCATCTTTATCCCTACCCATTAAGAATTCACCAGCAGGGACATAGACCATAGTCATATCACTACTATTAATCTCTTTGTAATTAGCTTTTAACTTCCCACTAACAGACTTTATTTTTTTTGATCTGATCCTTTTTTTGGAATAAGTTACTAATATAAATAGAATTAGTATTCCGATAACAAAAAAACCTTCAAGAAATAAAAAGATAACCTTCTTGTAATTCATCTGAGAATATCCATCGTGGTTTGTTAATTGTCCATTGTTTAAAGTTGAATCGCTGGCCAGATGAGCCAGGATAAGGTACGACGAATTAAAATAAACATCTTTTCATAATAGTCTGCAAGGTAGGAAAAAACCTTTTCAAGTGAACCAGTTTGTTCACCAATATTCACCATATTAACAAAAAATACAGGGGGGAGCTTATTGATTGGTCGGAGGGCTATCTTTAGAGGTATTCCTTGCTGAATCAAGTTAGCAGCACTTGAGATAATACTCTTTAATCTGCCACTTAAACTACTACTTGCTGTGCGAAGTGCTTCACTAAGTGGGACTCCCGCACCCAGGAGATTCGCCATTTGTCTGCAAAACAACGCAAGTCTTCTATTAGGCATGATTTCTCTATCCAGGTTTTTCCCCTACAGTGTATTAGTACGCAGAGGATAGGTATTTCGACAGGCTGTTGACGAAGTAGAGGATTACGTGCCATCTTAACAGCAAGCAAATCATGCTCTTTAGCTGGATATCCTGCCGAAGCAATTAAAACAAGTTTTTTAACTCGTGCCTCCTTCTCATAAGCAAATTTACACCCAACCCTGCCTCCAAAAGAATGTCCTACTAAATAACACTCATCAACATTAACCTTATTCAAAAAAGAATCAAGGAATTGAATATACCAATCTGAGGAATAATCACATCTAACATTAACCTGTTATTTTGGCCATCATAATAATATAATTAAACAAAGTCAATAAATTTTTATTACTAAAAGATGCCAAATTTTCACTTGTTTTAAAAAAGAGATCAGTCTATAATATTTTTTAAGATAAAATTCAGTAAATCAGCAAATAAAGAGGCCATGGGAAGAGAAAATAATGCAACCCAACTCAATTCAACAAACCCTCAGTACAACTTTTGGCTTTGAATCCTTTCGCCCAGGTCAAATCGAGGTCATTAGTAGACTAATGGAGGGGAAATCCGTTCTGGCAGTTTTCCCAACTGGTAGCGGAAAAAGTCTTTGCTACCAACTCCCAGCCTTACTTCTTAACGGACTCACCCTGGTTGTCTCTCCCCTTATTGCCCTCATGAAAGACCAGATAGATTTTCTTACATCAAAGGGGATTAATGCAGCCCGACTTGATTCAAGCCTTACCTTAGAAGAGACAAGAAAGGTCTGGGAAAACCTCCGAGAGAAAAAGCTAAGGCTATTATATGTTGCCCCTGAACGTTTCAGTAATGAACGTTTTCTTCAAAGTCTATCTCATAGAGATATCAGTTTGATGGTCATCGATGAGGCCCATTGTATCTCTGAGTGGGGACATAATTTCCGACCTGACTATCTCAAACTGCGCCAGATATCCCAGGATTTAAAGGTTAAATCTGTGCTTACCTTAACAGCAACAGCCACACCATCAGTGGCTAAAGATATACAACAGAGTTTTAGAATTAATGAAGAAGATTATATTAACACCGGTTGTTACCGACCAAATCTAACCCTTCGGATTACCCCCTGCCCTAAAGTTAGACGTGATCAACTTCTTATTGAGAGATTGCAACAACGCAAACCAGGTTCTACTATTATCTATGTCACCCTCCAACGAACCTCTGAAGAAGTAGCCGCAGATCTTCAACAGCATGGCTTTGAGGCCAAGGCGTATCATGCTGGGATGGCAGGTGAGGAGCGCCACCAGGTTCAAGACTGGTTTATGAATTCTAACCAGGCTATTGTCGTGGCTACTATTGCCTTTGGGATGGGGATTGATAAATCCAATATTCGCTATGTCTATCATTATAATCTACCAAAGGGCTTAGAAAATTACTCCCAGGAGATTGGTCGGGCAGGACGTGATGGCCTGGAATCTATTTGTGAACTGCTTGCCTGTCCTGATGATGTTATAACCCTTGAAAACTTTTCTTATGGTGACACCCCTACCCCAGAAACCATCAGAGCAATTATTACTGAAATCGTTTCCTATCCAGAGGTATTTGATATCTCTTTGAGTACAATGTCTATTACCTATGATATTAGAATTCTTGTTCTCTCAACCCTCCTCACCTATCTAGAATTAGAAGGAGTTATTACTGCAACTGGTCCTTTTTATAATTCATATCAATTTCAGCCTTGTCGACCTTCAAAGGAGATCCTCTCCCGTTTTGATAAAGATCGGGCACAATTTCTTCAAACCCTATTTAGTCGGGCAGAGAAGAAAAAGACCTGGTTTGATCTTGATATCACCAGGACTGCAAAGAATATGCAGGAAAGACGTGAACGCCTGGTAGCCGCGCTTAACTACCTTGAAGAGCAAGGGGATATTATCCTTAAGGTCTCCGGGGTACGACAGGGGTATAGAATAGTAAAACTTCCCAATAACCCTGAAATTCTCATCAAAAAATTAGCAGAACGTTTTCTGGCTGCAGAAAAACGGGATATCGGAAGGATCAAGAGTGTCCTTAATTTGGCCCAGCAAAAAGATTGTATTGTTCGCGATCTGGTTTCTTATTTTGGAGAGAAATTTGATCAGCCATGTGGCCATTGTGACAGATGTCTGGGGGAAAAAATCCCACCGCTGACTCCCCTTCCCCAAGCATCTCTTGAAAAACAAGAGGAAAAGATCTTACGATCTATTTTGGAAGAAAGGCAGTCTGCTCTAAAGACACCTCGTCAATTCGCCCGTTTTCTCTGTGGTCTTCCATCACCAGCAACGAGTTACGGACGACCACCTTTGTCTCGTCATCGGTATTTTGGGTGTTTTTCGGGGGTACCTTTTCAGAGGGTTCTTGATTTCGTTGAGTTGTCCTTATAGCAGGTTTGATTAATAAAGTGTGGTGGGGGGGGTGGGATAAAAAATAAAAAAAAAAAACAAAAAAAAAAATACAC
>JAZDLJ010000293.1:0-2528 GCA_043802115.1 bacterium
GGTCCTGGTTTAGTTATTAAAAAAGATAAAATTATAGACAAATTAAGAGAATATATGATAAATTATAAATTAAGAGAAGTAGTCAGCAGGAGAGGAAGAGAGGAGATTGACGGGTTTGGGGTGGAACGGGTTGTACTTGCAATAGGTATAAAATAGCTTTTTTATTTTATACCTATTGCAAGTATGTCTTTTGACGGGCGTATTTATTATACTACCCAAGTTAGGTTTTTCCAAGCAACTGTATTAATTAAAACTAATGGCTTAAGGCACAAAATTTTAAAGGTTTTTTGATTTATTTTTTTTGTGCCTTTGCCTCTCGAAGAACTTATTTATAGTCAGTCGCTTATTAGCAATTACCTAAATACAAGACAAAAATTTGCTAATTATTTGATCTATTTGACACAACTTATCAGTTTTTTTTCCCCGAAGGGGATTAGCCGTGGTTTTTAACCCATGGCTATTCACATTAATCCCCTTCGGGGAAAACCGGTAGGGCACTAATTTAATTGTGCAAGCTGAATTTTTGTCCTGTACTTAAAGCAATTACTTAAAATGAATAACAATTCCAATAAAAATATTCTCAAAATGCTTAGTTTGGTCTTAATTAGTTTAACCCTACTTTCATGTGGTGCCTTTATTACCAAAAAGGCCAATTTTATCCCGTCTGCAGATTATAGACAAGAACTACCTGAAGAGAAGCCAACTGAAAGAAGTATCGCAATATTTTCAAGTATCAGGGAAGTCAATATCAGTTATAATGAGATTGGGATAATTGAGACACAACAAACTGGTGATGGTTGGACATTTGAAGAACGAAAAAAATCGGCTGAGGAAAAGGTAATCAAAGCCATAGTAGAAAAAGCTAAGAAAGTAGGAGCAGATGCAGTTGTAAAACTGGAAGAGGATTATAAAACTTATATCCCAAAATTTCGTTTTAGTTCCGTTCCTTCTGATAATGAGATAGGGGCAAAGGAGACCCAACCAAAACGAGAGGATTATAGGCAGGTTGAGTTGTATGCAAAATATTCAGTTATTGTATGGGAAAAAGAAGAAGTCGAGAAGACTTCTTGTCTTCTATCTTTTATAGGAGAGTGATTAAGGTGAAATACGTCATCCTTGTTGGCGATGGAATGGCAGATTATAAAATCAAAGAATTAGGCAATAAAACACCTTTACAGGCGGCCATTACTCCAAATATGGATTACATAGCCAAAAATGGGGTGATTGGAATGGTTAACAATACACCTAAAGGGATGCCTGTAGGAAGCGATGTAGCTAACCTCTCCGTCTTAGGATATGAACCAGAGAAGTATTACACAGGCCGTGCCCCCTTAGAGGCTGTTAATATAGGTGTTAAACTAGATAAAAATGATGTTGCCTACCGTTGTAATTTTGTTTTCATTGAAGATAATATAATGAAGGACTTCAGTGCAGGCCATATCTCTACAGAGGAGGCGTTATTATTAATAGAGGATCTCAATTCTCTTCTTAGTAATGAGGATATCTATTTTTATACGGGTAAAAGTTATAGAAACCTAATGGTGCATAAAAATGGGTCATCTAATACTGATTGTACCCCTCCTCATGACATTGTTGATCGATCTGTTGAACCATATTTACCTAAAGGTGAAGAAGCTGATCTCTTAATTAAATTAATTGACAACTCCCAAAAATTTTTGATCACCCATGAGGTAAATCTAAAGAGATTGGAAGATGGCTTAAACCCTGCCAATAGTATCTGGCTATGGGGGCAAGGAAATACCCCATCCCTCCCTTTGTTTAAAGACCTGTTTGGCCTGTCTGGTTCCATAATCTCTGCTGTTGATCTCTTAAAAGGGATAGGCAAGTGCATAGGTTTCAATGTTGTTGATGTCCCTGGAGCAACTGGCTATCTTGATACAAATTATCAAGGGAAGGCAGAGTATGCCTTAAAGGAACTAAGTGAGAAAGACCTTGTGCTTATTCATGTTGAGGCCCCTGATGAGGCTAGTCATAATGGTGATCTAAAGGCTAAAATGAAGGCTATAGAAGATTTTGATGAAAAGGTTGTTGGTTATGTCCTCAAAGAAATAAAGGATTTCGGGCAATATAAGATCATGGTCTTACCTGACCACCCTACCCCGCTATCCCTGAGGACTCATGTGGCTGAAGCAGTTCCTTTTGCTATCTTGGATTCAGGGGATTTAAGGGAGAATTTAGGGACGACTTATGATGAGGAGGCTGCTGGTTCTACAGGGATTTATTTTGAGAATGGGAATAAGTTAATGAGATATTTTCTAGGGTAGTATATAGTTGATCAAATGGAGATAGAAAATATTATCGAATCAGTAAGATATAATAGAATAAAAATTACAGATCATGCTGATGAAGAAGCTCAGTCAGAAAATCTTTCATTTGAAGAAATTTTTATCGGCATCCTTCATTAAGAGGCAAAAGTAGTTTACACTTTCTATTATTTAGACACGAATTTACACAGGTTTTTTAAAAACGCTACTAAAATAATTAACCTAATAAACATTAAGTATTAT